>NZ_JBYTEM010000012.1:31859-95447 GCF_058789735.1 Rhodanobacter sp. FW106-PBR-R2A-1-15
TCTCCCTCTGCGCAGCAGGGGGAGGTCGGGAGGGGGTGCTTTTGATCTCGCGATGAAGAGCGACCCCACCCCGGCCCTCCCCTGCAAGCAGGGGAGGGAGCAGAACACCGCGGCGGAATCACGCCGCGCGGCTGACCTGGGCGTGGGCCAGCGCACGCCGCTCGCGGCGCTCGGCCAGCCAGTCGGAGAAACGCTCCATATACAGGTAGATCACCGGCGTGGTGTACAGCGTGACCAGCTGCGACAGCAGCAGGCCGCCGACGATCGACACGCCCAGCGGTCGGCGCAGCTCGGCGCCGATGCCGTTGCCCAGCGCCAGCGGCAGCGCGCCGAGCATGGCCGCGGCGGTGGTCATCATGATCGGGCGGAAGCGCAGCAGGCAGGCGCGGCGGATCGCGTCGCGCGCATCGAGCCCAGTGCGGCGCGCCTCGATCGCGAAGTCGATCATCATGATCGCGTTCTTCTTCACGATGCCGATCAAGAGCACGATGCCGACGATGCCGTCCACCGACAGGCTCATGCCGCACAGGATCAGCGCGAGCAGCGCGCCGACGCCGGCCGGCGGCAGCGTGGAAATGATCGTCAGCGGGTGGATATAGCTCTCGTACAGCACGCCCAGCACGATGTAGATCACGATGATCGCGGCCAGCAGCAACAGCACCTCGTCGCCCAGCGAGGAGGCGAACTCGGCGGCCTTGCCGACGAACTCGCCGCGGATCTGCGGCGGAAAGTTCAGCTGCGCCTCGACCTGATGGATCGCCGCCACCGCGTCGGACAACGAGTAGCCCGGCGCCACGTTGAACGCCAGCGTCACCGCCGGCAGCTGCTGCTGGTGGCTGACCACCAGCGGCGCGCTGGTCATCTGCGCACTGACCAGCGAGGACAGCGGGATGCTGCCGCCGGCGCCGATCTCGAAGCCGATGTTGCCGGTGTTGCCGATGCCCGAGGGCGTGGCCGAGTTGCTCGACTTCAGCTGGCCGAAGCTGGTCGCGGTGCTGCCGGTGAGCGCGCCATTGCCGTTGCCGCGCACGGTGAGCTTGGTCAGCAGGTCGTCGCTGGTGCGGAACTCCGGCGCCACCTCCAGCACTACGCGGTACTGGTTGAGCTGGGTGAAGATGGTGGAGATCTGGCGCTGGCCGAAGGCGTCGTACAGGGTGTCGTCGATGGTCTGCACCGGCACGCCTAGGCGGCTGGCCTTCTCGCGGTCGATGGTGAGCTTGAGCGCGTTGCCGTTGTCGGCCAGGTTGTTGTCCACGTCGGCCAGCTCCGGCCGCTGGCGCATCGCCTGGGTCATCTGGTTGGCGTAGCCGGCCAGCTCCGACGACTTCACCGCGGACAGCGAGTACTGGTATTCGGTGGCGGCCACGCGGCTGTCCAGGGTCACGTCCTGCACCGGCTTCAGGTACAGCGCCACGCCGGGAATGCCGGCCACCGCGTGCTGCAGCCGCGGCAGCAGTTCGTCCAGGCCGTCGCGGTCGCCGCGGTCCTTCAGCACGATCGAGAGCTGGCCCTGGTTGAGCGTGGGGTTGATGGTGCCGGCGCCGATGAAGGCGGCCACGCCAGCCACCGCGGGATCCTTGCGCAGCGCCTCGGCAACTGCCTTGGTGCGGTCTTCCATCTGCGGAAAGGCGATATTGTCGTCGGCCTGCACCACGCCGGTGATCAGACCGGTGTCCTGCTCGGGCAGCAGGCCCTTGGGGATCACGATGTACAGGAACACGGTGAGTACCACCGCCGCGCCGGCGACCAGCATGGTCAGCCGCTGGTGATCGAGCACCCAGTCCAGCGAGCGCTCATACAGGCTGACCGTGCGCGACCACACCGTGCGCTTGCCGGCCGCGGCGTGGCGTTCGTGCGCGTCGTCGCCCTCCGGCAACTGGTCGGGCTTGAGCAGGTAGGCGCACATCATCGGCGTCAGCGTCAGCGACACCAGCATCGAGATGGTCACCGCGATGGTCAGCACCCAGGCGAACTCGTGGAACAGCCGACCGGTGACGCCGGGCATCAACAGCAGCGGCAGGAACACCGCCACCAGCGACACGGTCAGCGACAGCACGGTGAAGCCGATCTCCTTCGCGCCGACCTCGGCCGCCTCCTTGCCGTCCTTGCCCTGCTCGATGTAGCGCACGATGTTCTCGATCATCACGATCGCGTCGTCCACCACGAAGCCAGTGGCCACGGTCAGCGCCATCAGCGAGAGGTTGTCCAGCGACATGCCGGTGAACGCCATCACGCCGAACGTGCCCATCAGCGACAGCGGCACCGCCACCGACGGGATGATGGTGGCCCACAGCCGGCGCAGGAACACGAAGATCACGCCGATCACCAGGAACACGGTGAGGATCAGGGTGAACTCGACGTCGCGCACCGAGGCGCGGATGGTCACCGTGCGGTCGGCGAACACGTCCAGGTGCACGTCGGCCGGCAGCGCGCTGCGCAGCTCGGGCAGCACGCGGCGGATCTGCTCCACCGTCTGCACGATGTTGGCGCCGGGCTGGCGGCGCACGTCCAGCAGCACCGCCGGCTGGCCGTTGGCCCATGCGGCAAGCTGGTCGTTCTCCACGCCATCGACCACGTTCGCCACGTCGGACAGCCGCACCGGCGAGTTGTTCTTGTAGCTGATGATGGTGTTCTTGTACTCGGCCGCGTCGCTCAGCTGGTCGTTGGTGCCGATCGAGTAGCTCTGCGTCTTGCCGTTCAGCGTGCCCTTGGGTGCGTTGACGTTGGCCTGGGTCAGCGCGCTGCGCACGTCCTCCATGGTCAGGCCGAGGTTGGACAGCTGCGCCGGGTTCACCTGCACGCGCACCGCCGGGCGCACGTTGCCGGCGATCGAGACCAGGCCCACGCCCTGCACCTGCGACAGCTTCTGCGCGATGATCGAGTCGGCCAGGTCGTTCACCTCGCGCAGCTGGCGGCTGTCGGAGGTGAGCTTCAAGGTGAGGATCGGCGCGTCGGCCGGGTTCACCCGGTTGTACACCGGCGGGTACGGCAGATTGCCCGGCAGCGTGCCCTTGGCCTGGTTGATCGCCGCCTGCACGTCCTGCGCGGCGATGTCGATGTCGCGGTCCATCGAGAACTGCAGGATGATCGTGGACAGCCCGGCGGAGGAGTCCGAGCTCATCATGGTGAGCCCGGAGATCTGCCCCAGGTTGCGCTCCAGCGGGGTGGTGATCAGCGCCGCCATGGTGCTGGCGCTGGCGCCTGGGTACTGCGTGCTGACCACCAGGCTGGGCGCCTCGATCTCCGGCAAGGCGGACACCGGCAGCTGGCGGTAGCCGAGGATGCCGAGCAGCAGCACCGCCACCATCAGCAGCGAGGTGGCGATCGGGCGGCGAATGAAGAGGGTCGAGAATCCCATGGCTATCCGTGACGTGTTGGTGCGGTTTCAGCCGCGATCATGGCCGGGCACCGCCAGCCGTTCGCGGCCGCGGTGCATGCTGCCGGCCGGCGCACGGCCGCTCAGAGCTTGTGAAGAAAACCACATCCCGTGGTTTTCTTCGATCGCGAGTCCGGTACACGCCCGGACTCGCTCATATGAAACAGTCACTTGCGTGACTGTTTCATATCCGGCCATCGGGCAACCGCTCCTGCGTTGCCTCAACTCGGGTATCCATGCCCCCGCCATGCCCTCGCCGTGGCCGGCCTGAGCGGTTGAAAAAATCACAACCGCTCAGCCGCGGCGGCGACCGCCCCCCTTGGCGTTCTGCTTGGCCTTCTCCAGTTCGGCGGCGGTCGGTGCCGCCGGCACTTCACCCGGTTTCAGCGCATTGACCTTGCTGCCCGGCTTCAGCCGGAACTGGCCCTCGGTGACCACGCGGTCGCCGGCCTTGAGGCCGCTGCCGACCATCACGTGGCTGTCGCCCACCTCGCCGGCCACCGTCACCGCCTGCATCTTCACCGTGCTGTCGGCCTGTACCTGGTAGACGTAGTCGCCGTCCGGCCCACGCTGCACCGCCTGCGCGGGAATCACCAGGCCGCCGTCGACGGTGTTCACCAGCAGGCGCACGTTGACGAACTGGCCGGGCCACAATTCGTTGTTCGCATTCGGGAACTCCGACTTCAGGCGGAACGTGCCGGTGCTGGTGTCGATCTGGTTGTCGACCACCTTGAGCACGCCGCCATCGGCGATCGGGTGCGCGTCGGTGCGGTCCAGTGCGGTCACCTGCAGCGCGGCGCCGTCTTTCGCGGCGGCGCGGCGCACCATGTCGAGGTTCTGCTCAGGCAGGGTGAACATCACATTGATCGGGTGCAGCTGGGTCAGCGTGACGATCGCGCTGGAGGTGGTGACCACGTTGCCCGGGTCGACCGCGCGGATACCGGCGAGGCTGTCGATCGGCGACAGCACGCGGGTGTAGTTCAGCTGTACCTGGGTGTCGCGCACGTTGGCCGCATCGGCGGCGACGGCGGCTTCGTACTGGGCGGCGGTGTTGCGCAGGGTGTCCAGGTCCTGCTTGGAGATGTAGCCCTTGGCGGCCAGGTCCCGGCTGCGCGTCAGGTTGCTTTTCGCGGTGGCCGCCAGGGCCTGGTCCTGGCGCTGGCGCGCCACCGCCTGGTCGTAGGCGGCCTGGTAGATGCGCGGGTCGATCTGCGCCAGCAGCTGGCCCTTCTTCACCGGCTGGCCCTCGCTGAAATGCAGGCTGAGCAGCTGGCCGCCCACCTGCGGGTTCACGGTTACCGTGTTGAGCGCCTGCACCGTGCCCAGGGCGGTCAGGTAGACTGGCACGTTCTGCTTGACCACCGGCACCACGGTGACCGGCACCGGCGGCGTTTCGTCCTTGCCGTCCTTGCCGCCCTTGTTCTTGCTCGCCGCCTGCGTCGAGGCGGCGCCGGCGGGAGCGGGCTTGTGCAGCAGCCGGAAGCCCACCGCCGCCACCACGACCACCGCAACGACGATCAACGCGATCTTCCAAAAACGCGACATGTAAAACTCCTGGACTGGACGGTGCGGCCCACCGGCGCACGGCTGTGCAGCAAGCGATGGCGAAACGACGGATGCGCGCCGGGCCCTGCCGGCACGCATCAGGGTGAGCGAAGCATAGGGGCAGTTCAACGACCTTGGACAATGCCGGTTGACATGGGTGCGGCATGACCGATGGCAGGGGCAACGCCCGCCGCGCGGCCATCCGCAGGCCCCAGGGCGCCGCCGGCGGGGGCGCCACGGCCACCTGAAACTTGTCGCGCGCTTCGTTTATAATCGCTGCTTGTTGCCTGCCCGACCCCTATCGTGTCGGGCGGCAAGCGTGATTCGCGCCGCGGACCCACTCGCGGCGAGCCGCACCGGGGCGCACTTCCCGGCCGGCACGACAGCAACAGCCTATTCAGGCAGGCCGGGCAGCCATCGCGGCGTTCCGTCCTGCCCTCTGACAGGAGTACGTGCGTGAGCGGTTCCATGAGCAAATCCGACCAGAGCGTGTTGCGTCAGTTTTCGATCATGATCGGCGGCCTGGTCGTGCTGACCGTGGTGCTGATCCTCGCGGCGCTGGCGATCCACGACCACGAGCCGAAGGAAACCAACCCGAAACAGCCGGCCCGCGTCAGCGCGCGGCTCGCGCCGGACGGCGCCGTCTACGCCGGCAACACCGGTCGCGCCGCCATGCAGGTGGCCGCGGATGCCGCCGCCAAGGCCGCGGCTTCGCAGGTTGCCTATGGCGGCACCACCGACGGCAAGGCGATCTACGACCACCTGTGCACCAGCTGCCACGCCACCGGCGTCGCCGGCGCGCCGAAGACCGGCGACAAGGGCATGTGGGGTCCGCGTCTGGCGCAAGGCATCGACACCCTGGTCAAGCACGCGACCGACGGCTACCACGGCCCGGACGGCAACTTCATGCCACCCAAGGGCGGCAACCCGGCGCTCACCACCGAACAGGTGACCAACGCCGTGCACTGGCTGGCCGATCAGGCGAAGTAATTGGCCTGATCCAACAAGCTTTCTTCAAACGCCGCCTTCGGGCGGCGTTTTCGTTGGCCCCCTCTCCCCTCGGGAGAGGGCTGGGGAGAGGGTACGTGGCTCCGCCCGCGCTCCACCAAAGCAAAAACCAAAGCCGCCTCCGGGCGGCATTCTCGTTTTCCTCCCGCTTCGCAGGGAAGGGAGGCCAAGCTCACTCCAGGTGCGCCTCGACCCACTCCCGCGCGAACTCCCGCAATTCCGGGAAGAATGCTTCGAAGCGCTGCTGCAGTTGCGCCTCCCGCTGCTGCAGCACCGGCAGCGCCGAGGCCAGCGGGTTGGCGCGGCGCAGGCGCTGGCCGATGCCGCCCAGCGCTTCGCCCAGCATGGCGTCGTCGGTGTACGTTGCCGGCAGACCATGCGTCTCCATGTAGCCGCGGAAGCGCCGCAGCGCCGGCGGCAGCAGCGCGTCCTGCCGCCACAGCAGCGCGCGCAGCGCGGCGGAGTATTCCGCCAGCGGCTGCGCGCTCCACTGCGGGAAATCCCGCGCCAGGCAGTGGTCGAACCACATGTCCAGCAGGATGCCGGCGTAGCGGCGATACGGCGCGGGCAGCAGCGTCCGCGCGGCGAGTACTTCAGGGTGGGCGTCGGTATAAACGTCGATCGCGCGGTGTAGGCGGATGCCAACAATTACCCGCGGCGGCAACGGCGCCGCGTTCGCCGGGCCGTGCACGAAATCGCCCAGCAATCCGCCCAGCCGCAGGGCCTCGTCATCGCCGGCCAGCAGTGCGTGGGCCAGGTGGTTCATTCGCGGCGTCCGCGGCAGCCGGCGCGTCCGACGGTTATCATCACCTGCATGACTCCCACCGAGCTCTCCACCGCACCTGCCGGCTTTCCGGATATCGCCGCCAGTTTCACGCTCGACGGCCCGGCCGGCAAGCTGGAGGCGATCAGCGACGTCGCCGAAGCGGCCTGCGCGCGCCGCGGCGTGGCGGTGATCTGTCACCCGCTCACCATCGAGGGCGGCAGCATGCACAACAAGGTGGTGACGATGGTCGAGCGCGCGCTGCGCGAATCCGGGCTGGACACCGTGCGCTTCAACTTCCGCGGCGCCGGCGGTTCGCACGGCGAATACGACAAGGGCCAAGGCGAGGGCGAGGATCTGGCCGCGGTGGTCGCCTGGGTACGCCGCATGCGCCCGCACGACGCCTTGTGGCTGGCCGGCTTCTCGTTCGGCAGCTACGTGAGCATCGCCAACGCGGTGCGCCTGCACGCCGACGCGCTGGTCAGCGTCGCGCCGCCGGTCGGGCGCTGGCCATTCGACGTGATCGCCTTGCCGAGCTGCCCGTGGCTGATCGTGCAGGGCGAGGCCGACGAGATCGTCGAACCGCAGGCGGTATTCGACTGGGTCGAAACGCTGGCGCATCGGCCCGAGCTGGTGCGCATGCCCGAGACCAGCCACTTCTTCCACCGCCGGCTGATGGACCTGCGCGGCGCGATCAAGCATGCGGTGCAGGGCTGGCTGCCGCCGAAGCGGCATGCCTGACGCCGGCCACCCCTCCGAAGACCCGTCCGCTCGATGAGTGAAACCCCCTCGCCTGCGCCCAGTGCGCGCTATCTCGAAGGCGTCGCCGCGCACCGCTGGGAGTCCGACCCGACCCAGTTGGCGCTGTTGCCGGAATTCGACCGCATGCATGCGGCGCTGTGCATCGAACCGGCGAACGGCAATGGCCTGCTCGGCCGGCTGAAATCGCTGCTCGGCAACGAGCCGCCGGAGGCCGTGCCGGGCTTGTACCTGTGGGGCACGGTGGGCCGCGGCAAGACCTTCCTGATGGACCTGTTCGCTGCCAGCCTGCCGCACGGCGTGGCGCTGCGCCGGCACTTCCACCGCTTCATGGGCGAGGTGCACACGCACCTGCGCATGCTGGGCGAGCAGCAGAACCCGCTGGTCGAGGTGGCCGCCGGCCTCGCCGCGCGCTGCCGCGTGCTGTGCCTGGACGAGTTCCTGGTCAACGACATCGGCGATGCGATGATCCTCTCGGGCCTGCTCGACGCGCTGTTCGCGCGCGGCGTGAGCCTGGTCACCACCTCCAACACCGCGCCGGCCGACCTGTACCAGGGCGGCCTGCAGCGCGCGCGCTTCCTGCCCGCGATCGCGCTGATCGAACGGCACTGCCATGTGGTCGAGATGGCCTCCTCGCACGACTGGCGCCTGCGTGCGCTGACCCGCGCGCCGGTCTACCTCACCCCGCCCGGCGCCGAGGCACACCGCGCGCTGGAGCGCATCTTCGCCGGCCAGGCCCGCGGCAACGTGCAGGAGCACGGCAGCGCGCACATCAACGGCCGCGAGATTCCGTTCGTCAAGCGCGCCGACGACATCGCCTGGTTCGAGTTCGCCGCGCTGTGCGAAGGGCCACGCGCGGTAGCCGACTACATTGCGTTGGCCAGGGCAGTGCCGGCGGTGATCGTGGCCAACGTGCCGCAGTTCACCATCTACAGCGAGGACGCCGCCAAGCGCTTCGTGCAACTGGTGGACGAGTTCTATGACCGCCACGTCAAGCTGGTGCTGTCCGCCGCCGCGCCGATCACCGAGCTGTACGACGGCGAACGCCTGCGCGCCGAGTTCGGCCGCACCGAATCGCGGCTGATCGAGATGCAGAGCGAGGAATACCTCGCGCTGGAACACCGGCCCGAGTGATCGGCCATCGGCGCGTCGCTCCTTCGCCAGTGCCGCAGTAGCCCGCGGCGGCTGGCCCCACGTTGCCGCGGCTGGACCAGCGGCTGGCCCCGCTGCGCGAGCCGATCGACTGCCTCGGCGTGCCGCTCACCCTGCAGCCCGGCGTAGGCCTGCTCCGGGTTGGGGCGCGCGAGCTGTGCGGCGGGTAATGAACGCCGCGCATGCCGCGCTGGAGGCGCGCCTGGGCGCGACCGCGCGGTGGCATACGGTGCCGTTGGAGCTGCTGGAGCTGGCGTTCACCGAGGGCACCGCGATGCACCACAGCGACGCCACTCGCTGCCACCTGGCCGCGCTGCGCGAGGCCGGCGTGAGCATCGCCATCGACGACTTCGGCATCGGCTACAGCAACCTCGACGCATTGCGCCAGACGCCGGCCAGCTGCCTGAAGATCGACAAGTCGCTGGTGTGCGGACTCGACACCAGCCGGCACGACGCGGCGGTGGTGCGCTCGATGGTGGCGCTGGCCCACGAGCTGGGTTTCCGCGTGGTGATGGAAGGGGTGGAACCGGGCGCGTGCTGGCCGCCGTGCGCGACATGGCCTGCGACGAAGTATCGGGCTTCCGCATCGCCCGTCCGCTGCCTGCGGCGGACGTGGCCGGCTGGCTGGCCGGCATGCATCCGCTGCGCCAGCGCAGCCGGCGGATCACCTGCGCGACTGAAGCATCGCAGCCCCAGCCAGCGCCACGCGGTGCTCGCGCCGAGCGGGCATGGTGGCGGCGCGCTACCATCGGCTTTCCCCGCCCCGGAGACGCCCATGTACCGCACCGCCCTCGCCCTGGTCCTGGCCGCTGCCGCCATGGCACCATCGCACGCCGCCGACGCCTCCGCCGCACAGGCGTTGGCGCAGCAGGCACTGCCACAGACCATCGCATGGCGGCACGACATCCACCAGCATCCGGAACTTAGCAACCGCGAGGTACGCACCTCGGCGCTGGTCGCGCGGGAACTGAAGCGGCTGGGGCTGGAGGTACACACCGGCATCGCGCACACCGGCGTGGTCGGCCTGCTCAAAGGCGACCTGCCTGGGCCACGGCTGGCGCTCCGTGCCGACATGGACGCGCTGCCGGTGACCGAGGAAGTGAACCTGCCGTTCGCCTCGAAGGCGAAGGGCGAGTACCGCGGCAAGACCGTCGGGGTGATGCACGCCTGCGGCCACGACGCGCATACCGCGATGCTGCTGGGCATGGCGCAGGCACTGAGCGGCATGAAGCATCGGCTGCACGGCTCGGTGCTGTTCGTGTTCCAGCCAGCCGAGGAAGGCGCACCGGCCGGCGAGGAGGGTGGCGCCGCGCTGATGCTCAAGCAGGGCTTGCTGCGCGATTTCAAACCCGACGCGATGTTCGGCATGCACGTGGTCAGCGCACTCAACGTGGGCACGGTGGCGGTGCGGTCGGGGCCGACGATGGCCGGCTCGGACTGGTTCCGCCTGGTGGTGCACGGCCGCCAGACCCACGGCGCGATGCCGTGGAACGGGGTCGATCCGATCGTCACCGCCGCCGAGATCATCAGCACCGCGCAGACCATCGTCAGCCGCAAGCTGGACATCGGCACGCTGCCGGCGGTGCTCAGCTTCGGCATCGTCGACGGCGGCTCGCGCTACAACATCGTGCCGGACAAGGTGGAACTGCAAGGCACGCTGCGCACGTTCGACGCCGGCATGCGCCAGCAGGCGATCGACAACCTCAAGGGCATCGCCGAACACCTCGCCGCCGCGAATGGCGCCACCGTCGAGACGCAGATCCCGCTCGGCGAGAGCAACCCGGTGCTGGTCAACGACCCCGCGCTGGCCGCAAGGGTAAAAGCCAGCATCGCCACGGCGATCGGCGCTGAGCACGTGATCGAGGCGAAGCCGTGGATGGCCTCGGAGGACTTCGCCTACTTCGCACAGAAAGTGCCGAGCGTGTATTTCTTCGTCGGCGCCACGCCAGTCGGTCAGGATGCCTCGAAGGCGCCGGTCAACCACTCGCCGAAATTCTTCCTCGACGAGGATGCGCTGAAGATCGGCATGGCCTCGATGCTGCAGGCCAGCCTGGATTACCTCGACGCGCCGGCCTCCTGAGGAGCGGCGCGCCGCGCCGGCCCAGTCTGCCGTCGCGGCCTACAGCGCGACGTCGCGACCCGGATGTGCCCGCTGAAAGCGGCGGTGGTGGATCAGCAGGCCGCTGAAGTAGACGAGGTAGTAACCCACCAGCAGGCCGATCACCAGCATGGTCAGCGGGCTGGCGGCATAACCCATCGGCGGCATCGTGCCGGTCGGGACCGCCGCCGACTGCTGCATTGACGGCCACACCACCAGCATCCGCCAAGCCAGCCGCCCCAGCAGCAGCGCGGTGAGCAGCGCGCCGATCCACGGGTTCGGCACGTAGCAGTCGCCCTTGACCGGATCGGTCTCGAAGCGGGTCAGGCGCAGCCCGAGCAGGCCCAGCGCCCCGCCGAGCAACACGCCGCCGGCGAGGCCCTCGGCCAATGCCATGTGGTGGAACCCGCTGAGTGCGAGCATGCCGCCGAGGAATGCGAACAGCGCGACGCGCAAGATCATCCGCTTGCGCCGGATCGGCTGGCGGCCGAACTGCCGGCTGACGCGGCGCCATACGATCCAGGCGAGGATCGGCAGCATCACGAGGTAGTTGGTCAGGTGCGCGGGCATGGCGCAGTCCGGTGGATGGGTCGGTGGTCAGGATAGTGCGGCAGCCCTGCGCGGGCGACTGACAGGGCCGGGATTCGGGATTCGCAAAAGCACGAAAGCACCGCTTACTGGCGGCTTTTGCTCTGCCAAATCCCGAATCCCCAGTCCCGAATCCCGGCCCAACGGGCCCTACTTCGCCTTGCCCTGGTTCGCCACTGCGGCCATCTTCGCCGCGATCGCCTCGGCGTCGCCGAGGTAGTAGCGCTTGAGCGGCTTCAGTTCGTCGTCGAACTCGTACACCAGCGGCACGCCATTGGGGATGTTCAGCTCGACGATCGCCTGGTCGGAAATGCCGTCCAGGTACTTCACCAGCGCGCGCAGCGAATTGCCGTGCGCGGCCACCAGCACGCGCTGGCCGGACTTGATCGCCGGCGCCAGCACCTCGTGCCAGTACGGCAGCACGCGGGCCACGGTGTCCTTCAGGCATTCGGTGTCGGGGATGTCCTTCGGGTCGAGCTTCGCGTAGCGCGGGTCATGCACCGATTCGTTCGCGGCGCGCTCCAGCGGCGGCGGCGGGATGTCGTAGCTGCGGCGCCAGATCTTCACCTGGTCCTCGCCGTACTTCGCCGCGGTCTCGGCCTTGTTGAGGCCGGTGAGGCCGCCGTAGTGGCGCTCGTTGAGGCGCCAGTCGGTGAGCACCGGAATCCACATCAGGTCCATCGCGTCCTGCACGCCCCACAGCGTGCGCACCGCGCGCTTGAGCACCGAGGTGTGCGCCACGTCGAAGTGGTAGCCGTCCTCGCGCAGCAGGCGGCCGGCCTCGCGCGCCTCGGCCATGCCCTGCTCGGTGAGGTCGACGTCGGCCCAGCCGCTGAAGCGGTTGTCGAGGTTCCACTGCGATTGGCCGTGGCGGATCAGAACGAGCTTGTGCATGGAAGGAGGCGTCCAACGATGAGAGGCAAGCCTGCAATGGTGCCGGCCGCCCCCGGCAGCGTCAAATGCGCCCCCTGCCACAGGTCATGCGCAACCCTGCGCGCCGGCGGCGCATCCTAGCCTGGCCATTTCCCTGCAGGAGTAACGCCATGCGTCGATTCCCGACGATCCTCATCCTCGCCGCGCTCGCGCTGGGCCTCGGCCTGCCGCCGCAGGCCAGCGCACGCGACAACGACATCGACAAGGTCAACGGTTCAGTGCAGGTCGAGGCCGGCCAACAGGTCGGCGACGTCAGCACGGTCAACGGCGCGGTGCATATCGCCGGCGGCGCCAGCGTGCACGAGGCCAGCACCGTCAACGGCAAGGTCGAGCTGGGCGACAAGGCCCAGGCCACCAAGCTGGGCACGGTCAACGGCGCGATCAGCCTGGGCAGCGCCAGCCGGGTCAGCGGCGAGGTGAACGCGGTCAACGGCCGCATCCAGCTGGCCCGCGGCGCCGAGGTCGGCGGCCGGGTCGAGAACGTCAACGGCGCCATCGTGCTGGACAGCGCCCACGTCGCCGGCGGCATCGGCACGGTCAGCGGCGACATCACGGTGGGCGCGGACTCGCGCGTCGAGCGCGGCATCCTGGTCGACAAGCCGAACAACGGCTGGTTCCGCTGGGGCAGCGAGCGCAAGCCGGTGATCGTGATCGGCCCGCACGCGGTGGTGCAGGGCACGCTGGAATTCCGCCGCGAGGTGGTGCTGAAGGTCAGCGACAGCGCGCAGATCGGCCCGGTGAAGGGCGCCACGGCGGAGAAGTTCAGCGGGGCCACGCCATAAGGGCAGGCGCTCAGTAGGCAATCGGCACCAATGGCGCCGATCTTCGGCGTCGGTTGCCGCTTAGAAGCTGTAGACCAGGTTGCTGGTGGTCAGCGTGTCGGTCTTCTTGGTGCCCGGCAGCACGTCGCTGTTGTGGCGTATCTGGAAGCCGACCTTCAGCGCCAGCTTGCGGGTCATGCTGACCGCCACGCCGGCGTCGTTCTGCAGGTAGGTGTTCTTCGAACCGGCTTCCATCAGGAAGGTGTCCTCGAATGCCGTGTTCTCGGTGAGCTTGTACTTGTAGTTGGTCAGGCCGCGGGCAACCATCTCACTCTCGGTCGGCTGGCGCTCCTTCGTCACCACACCGCCGGTCACCACCTCGAGGTCGGCGGGACGGTAGCGCTTGTAGCCGGGGCCGATTTCGAACGACAGCTCGTTGCGCCCGTCCTTCAGCGCGATATAGCCGTAACCGAGCGAGACGATGCCCTGCCACAGGTTCGCGCCGAAATCATCGTGCTCATAGCGGGCGGCGCCGACGATGTAGCTGCGCGGGTCGAGCTTGAGACCAACCGAGGCGCCGCCGTCATAGCGGTTCGCGGTGGTGTTGAACTGCTTGAGAGTGTTGCCGTTGCTGTCCACGATGGTCTGCTGGCTCTTCGAGCGCAGCGCGTCGACGAAGAAACTGTTCTTCCACTGCTCGTTCTCCTGGCTGAGGCCGAGCTTGGCGTTGATGTTCTCCGAGCGCGAGTTGCCGGTGGAGGAGGCGAAGCCGAACTCGCCCGAACCGCTCCAGCCGCCGTTGTTGGCCGGATTGGTGTCGGCGTCCTGGGCCTGGGCAGTGAAGCTCGCGCAAGCAGCCAGCAGCAAGCCGGCAATCAAGGTCTTTTTCATCGGGGGTGATCCGTTTTTGTTAAACATTAGTAAGACCGCTACCTTATCGGGACGGCTTGAATTTGCAATGAACGGCGCCGCCGCGTCATCCGAGCGGCCTCAGCCGTTGGCCGGCAACGCGCCGGCCAGCGCCGTCTCGTAGACGCGCTGCCGAGGATCAGCGGCATTCGCATGTCGCAGCGTCCGCTCCGCTCCATCCCCAGCGCCATGCCGAGCCGGATCCACAGGCCGTAGCCACCGATCGCCAGTACCCGCAGCAGGATCCGGGCGTAACCCGACGGCTGCGCGCCGTTCATGCCGGTGGCAGGCAGAGCGTCCGGGGCAGTTCGCGGATGGGCGGCATGAGGCGTCCAAGGGGCGTCGACGGCAACGGATGCGGCGACTTGCGGCCGCCACAGGCCGCCGCCATGCTACACAAGGCCTCTTTCCCACGATATGCCGACGCCCATGGATCGCTACGAACGCATACTGACCCTGCACCGGCTGCTGAAGTCGGCGCACTACCCGATTGCGCTGTCGCGCCTGCTCGGCGAGCTGGAGTGCTCGCGCGCCACGCTGTACCGCGACGTGGCCTTCCTGCGCGACGCGCTGGGCGCGCCGGTGGAAAGCGCCGGCATCGACCAGGCCGCGTTCCGCTACGAAGCCGGCGAGGGCGAGAAGTTCGAACTACCCGGGTTGTGGCTGACCTCCGACGAGCTGGCCGCGCTGCTGGCGCTGAACGAGCTGATCGGTCGTTCCGGCCCCGGCGTGCTGGCCGGCGCGCTGGCGCCGTTCAAGTCGCGCATCGAGGGCCTGCTGTCCAGCCACGACAACGGCAAGACGCTGCCGATCGAGCGAATCCGGGTGATCCCGTGGGGCGAGCGCAAGCTCGACCAGCAGGTGTTCCGCATCGTCGCCGGCGCGGTGCTGGAGCGCCGGCAGCTACGCTTCCGCTACCGCGCGCGCACCACCAACGCAGACAGCCGGCGCACGGTGTCGCCGCAGCGGCTGACCCACTACCGCGACAACTGGTACCTCGACGTGTGGGACCACGACCGCCAGGCATTGCGCAGCTTCGCGGTCGACCGCATCGCCGACGCGCAGGCGCTGGACACGCCCGCCACCGACGTGGCCGACGCCGAGCTCAATGAATTGCTCGCTTCCAGCTACGGCATCTTCGCCGGCAAGCCGAAGGCGTGGGCGACGATCCGCTTCTCGCAACATGCCGCGCGCTGGGTCGCCGACGAGCACTGGCATTCGCAGCAGAAGGGCGAGTGGCTGCCGGATGGCCGCTACGAGCTGAAGCTGCCGTACTCCAACTCGAAGGAACTGCTGATGGACGTGCTCAAGTACGGCCCGGACGCGGAAATCGTGGCGCCGCTGTCGCTGCGCGAGGAGATGAAGATCCTGCTGCAACTGGCGCTGGGCGGTTACCAGCAGGCACCGCGTTGAAGGGCGAGCCGATGACCGCCGCCGATGCCGGCGGCAGCGCGCCGGCGGCACGCAAGCCGACCGTGGCGCTGGCGCTCGGCGCCGGCGGCGCGAAAGGGCTGGCGCACATCGGCGTGATCGAGGAAATCGAGGCGCAGGGCTACGCGATCGTGGCGATCGCCGGCAGCTCGATGGGCGCGCTGATCGGCGGCATCCACGCGGCGGGCAAGCTCGACGTGTATCGCGACTGGGTCTGCGCGCTGGCCAAGCTCGACGTGCTGCGGCTGGTCGACTGGACGTTCTCCGGCGGCGGCCTGATCAAGGGAGAGAAAATCATCGAGACCATGCGCGGGCTGGTCGGCGACGCGCAGATCGAGGAACTGCCGCTGGCGTTCACCGCGGTGGCCACCGACATCGAGCGTGGCCGCGAGGTGTGGCTGACCAGCGGTGGCCTGTTCGACGCGATCCGCGCCTCGTTCGCGATCCCCACCGTGTTCCGCCCACATCTCATCGACGGCCGCCGGCTGGTCGACGGCGCCCTGCTCAACCCAGTGCCGGTGACCCCGCTGATCCGCGAAACCGCCGACTACCTGATCGCGGTCAGCGTGGACGGCCCGGCAGTGGCCGCCACACCGCCGGAACCGCCGATCCAGGCGCACCCTGCGGAAGAAGGCTACCGCCAGCGCATCGGTGAGTTCATCAGCCGGATGATCCCGCGCGGCGAAAGCCGTCCGCGCGAGCCGGGCACGCTGGAGCTGCTGACCCAGGCGATGGACCTGATGCAGGCCAACCTGTCGCGTCTGCGCCTGGCCGCATATGCGCCCGACCTGCTGATCCAGCTGCCGCACAACATGGCACTGGCCTACGAGTTCTACCGTGCGCGCGAACTGATCGAACTGGGCCGCGCCGAGGCGCGCGCGGCGCTGGCGAACTGGCCGCGCGCCGGCACGCCGCAACGCCAGGCCTGAGCCCGTCGCTCCATAGCGCGGCCCTCAGCGCGGGCCGTGCGTGTGCAGCCAGTTTTCCAGGTAGTCGCGCAGCACGAGGGCGCCGTTGTGCTCCTCGTCGTGGGCGCTGTAGATCAGGGTGACCTGGTGCCGCGCCGAGCGCTCGGCCAGCGGTTGCCAGTACTCGGCCAGGTCGTCCAGCTCGGCGGCATAGCGGTGACGAAAGCCGTCCCACAGCGCCGGATCGTGGCCGAACCATTTGCGCAGCGCCGTGGACGGCGCCAGCTCCTTGGCCCACTGGTTCAGCGGCACCTCTTCCTTCTTCATGCCGCGCGGCCACAGCCGCTCCACCAGCACGCGATAACCGTCGGACTTGGCCGACGGCTCGTAGGCGCGTTTCACAGCGATGTTCATGGAGTGCTCCCGACGGTTGCTTTTCAGCATACGCCGCCGGGGGCACCACGGCGCTGGTGAACACGATCCTCAGGTGCGCTGCCCGCACTCACCACAGAACTGGTCGCCGGGAATCAGCCGTGCGCCGCAACCCTTGCAGACCGGCGCTGTGCGTGCAGCGGTAGCTTGTGGCCGATGCTGCTCCACCTTCTGCTTGAGCTGATTGAAGCCGCCGCGCAACCGGCTTTCCGCCGTGGAGGCCAGGCCCGCATTGAGCGAATCGTAGACCATGATGTAGCCAAACAGATAGACCAACGCGAACAGCGCTACCACTACGGCGAACACGATGCCTACCGACACGCTGGCCGCACCTAACCCCTGCATGCTGGACATCAACATGTATTCCAGGCCGGCGCCGTATCCATAGTCGCCGAAACCGTGGCTGTACATCGACATGCTGGCGCCGGCCGACACCGCCAGCAGGGCAAGCACGAAGATCGCCACCGGCGCCACGATCAGCCACAGCAGCACGAAGTGCAACAATGCGTCGAGCGGGCGCTTGAGTACGATGTCCACCGCACGCCCAAGCGAGCCCAGCACGCCCTCGCCACGCCACACCGCCACCAGCAGAAGCGGCATACCGATGGCCAGCACGCCATAGCAAAACAGCAGCACGATGGCGCCGGGCCCGGCCAGCAGAAAGGCAAACAGCGGCCCGATGCCAGGAATCCTGCCGAGCAGAGCCAACAGATACAGCGCCACGAACACCAACAGCAGACCAAGCGCCAGCAAAAGCAGCGCCAGGAGCACGTTCAGCGTGGCCCCCAGCCCGCCGAAGAAGGCGGCGGCAAAACCGCGTCCCGGCCGTCCATCGGCCTGATCCACCAGCAGCAGGCCGGCGCCGTTGATCCCGGCAAGATAGACCAGCAAGGCGATCAGCATCAGCAACACGCCCACGATGACGCCCATCTTGGCCGCCAGCGCGCCCGCGGCAACCGCCAGGCCCAGGCCGATCACCACGCCACCAGCCAGCATCGCCAGCGCCTGCCAGTTATGCAGCGCTTCGTAACAGCGCATCAACAGGCCAATGTTACCCGTCGCTTTCTCGGTCATCTTCGTTCCCCCTGAATATGGCTATTGGGCGGCGTCGGCGTACTGGCGCCGCATGTGCTCGGTCAGCCCACGACCAGCATGGGCATCTCATTGGTACCGACCTGTTTGCCGTTCATCGAGAGCGAGGAGCGCACCACGTAGCGCCCATCCTTGATGCCCTTGGGCAAGTTGAAGCTGAAGTTGGTCCGGTACTCGCCCGTGCCATTGATGTCGGATGCCTGCTTGGTCACGGTGGAGAGCTGCTTGCCGTCCGGCGAGAACAACGTGAGCGTCTCGGCCAGCTGCGGTTGCACATCGCGCGTGCCGTTCAGCACCACCACGGTGGACTGCATCTCCACCGGCGAGCCGGTTTTCACCGTGCCGGATGGTTGCATGGAGCTTGCGTAGGACGACACCGTATTCGTCGCCGGCAAGCTGCCATGCTGGCGGGTGTAATCCGCCTCCACCGACTGCGCATCGCGCACCTTGCGTGCGTGATAGTTGTAAGCCATACAGGCCAACGCGCCGATACCCGCACCCACTGCGGCCCCCACCAGGTGTCCCTTGCCGTTGCCGAACAGTGCGCCAGCCAGCGCACCAACGGTGCCGGCCAGCACCGGGTTGCACGCGCCGGCTTGCTGGCCTTCGGCGCTTGCGCTCGCGCCATCCCGACTCTGCGTGCCGCCGTTGCTCACTGGCATCTGGGCGCAACCAGCAACCAACGCCAGCCCAAGGCTGGCGCCGAACAAGCTAAACGATTTGGTGCAAGGCATACGCGTATTCATGGCGATTCTCCCTTCACTGGATGGAAATGCTGTTCATGGCTTTCTGTTGGGCTTGTTCGGCCTCACGCAGCAACTTGTTGGCTCGGGCATCGCCCGGCTTCACTTCCAACGCTGCCTTGGCATTGGCAACGGCGGCGCTGTAGTTCTGCTCGGCGAAGGCTTGCTCTCCCTTGTGCACCAGCTTCGCCGCGATGTCGCGCATCGACGGTCCGGCCGCTGGCGCAGGCATGGGCGCCTGCACCTTCTGCGTGGGCAGCGGCGCCGCAGACGGCGGCGCGGAAACCGGCTCAGCGGCTGTCGAGGCCGGGGCAGGCGCTGCAACCACTGGCGCCGCCATGGGCGGCAGCGCGGGCGCGGCCGCTGGCGCAGGCGCAGGCGTAGGCGGAGCCTCGGCAACCGGCGGCACGACAGGCGCCGATGATGTCGCGACGGGTTCAGCGGGAGTTCCCGGCACCGCGACACTGTGGGCCGCGGCGGGCTGGGCCGCCTGCTCCGACGCCGCGCCACCGGGACCCATGAGTTTCCATGCCACCACGGCACCGACACCCACCACCAGCACCACCGCCGCGGCGACGGCGTAGGTCTTGCTGCCACCGACGCGTACCGGGTTCGCCGCCGGCTTGCCAGCCCCGGGGGTGGCTGAGCGCACGGGAGACGTCGCAGCAGGTGAGGGCGCTACGCGGGACGTGACGACGGCCGGCGCAGGCGCCGCGGCGGGAACCGCGGCGGATACCGGAGCGGCTGCAGGCGCCAGTAAAGGCTCGACCTCGCGCGAAACGGGCTCCGCCTGCGCCAGCGGCTTGCCGCAGCTTTTGCAGAAGCGCGCGCCGGCGGGATGTGGGGCACCGCACTGCGGGCAAGCCATGCCCTTCAGTGCCACAACGGAAGGCGTGGGCGTGGGCGGGAGTGCGGGTGCGGGTGCGGGTGCCGGTGCCGGTGCGGGTGCTGAAGCAGCCGTTGCCGGCGCTCCGCAACCAGAACAGAAGCGTGCGCCGTTTCGATTGGTTCGATGGCACTGCGCGCACTCCCAGCCGGCGGCTGCCGGATTGGGTCCACCGGCCAGGTTGGCGCCGCAACCGCCACAGAATTTGCGGCCATCGGGATTGGCTAGCCCACAGGTCGGACACTGCATGAAGCGCTCTCCACAAGATGGATTCAATTCAAAGCAAGGGGCGACCGAGCCGCGCGGCGGTCTGGCGCCATGGCGGACAGGGGGCAAGAGATGGTGGCGTCAGGCAACGAGGATCCCGTGGCGAACGCCGCATGGCGGCGCACCGCGAATGCACGCCCTGCGGGTATGGCGTGGCGGATCGTGTCGTCATCCTTGAATCCCCTGTGATGCAGGCCCGTCGCGTCACGCAGCGCGCAGGCTTGGCTACCCGGCTAGCTTGCAGAAAAGTGCGGCGACAAACAAGACTGAATCCAGCATGACTATCCGCCTTGCGCTGCCTGCGCACCATCTCATCTCCGAACATTTCATGCCTACGAATACAACGCCGACCGTCGGCAACTCGATTTCCCCAATCCGTTCTACGCGGAAAACTGGTTCCTGGTCGCCGCCAACGTGATGCTGTCGGGTGGCGGAATCGACTTGTTGTTGCTCAGCCGCGACCTGCGCAGCGTGCTTCCGTTGCTCCTTGGTATCGGCCTGTTGGTGGCGGGCTTGAATCAAGGCCGACGTGTACTGATGCAACTGCGTTTTTCTTCGGCCGCAGCCGGCCCGCCAGGCTGGTCCCCGAGTTGACCACCGACGCCACCGGCCGCAATGGGGGTCGGACGAGTTGAAAGAGACGCTGCGCCAGAACGCACCGTCCTCTTCCGAGCCACAGGGACCGTTGAACAACCTGCTGCGCGCCGGCATCCGCAACCTGATTTTCGCAGCGCGCCCCGTGCAGTTCATCGCCCAGCGGCAATTTCAGACCGCCATTGCCATCGTGGTGACGCTGCTCTCCTTCCTGGTGGCCTGGTTGGGCTTCGGCAACGGCAAGGCGGGACTGAATGGGCCTGTTCTATTTCGGCTTCAGCGTGCTGCTGCTTCTGCACCCACTGGAAAGCGGCGTGGCTGCGCCAGCCAACGTAGGCATGCGCGGATTGATCGGACTGATCCTGGCGGTGATCTTCGTGCCGGTGCCGCTGCCCTTCGTCGCCTCCGGCCTGCCCAGCCTGGACTGGCTGTCGCTGAACGTGCAGACCCTGTTCCTGCTGCTGGCCGCGCTGTTTGGCGCAGACCTGTATTTCGTGGTGCTGATGCACCAGATGACCGGCCTGCCGCCCACCAACATGGCGCGCGAACAGACCAGCCTGTCGATGAACTGCCACCCCAAGCAACTGCTCGACGAGCTCGACCGCACCCTGCAGGACACCTGGGTGGAGCGCAGCCCCAACCGCCGCTACGCCAAGACCGTGCCGTTGATCGACAGCGGCGCCGATACCTTCGCCGCCGAACTGGTAGAGGAAACCCAGCCCATGTCCGGCACCGGCCAGAACAGGGTGGAGCCGGGCGCGGCCTTCGTCATGCCGCGTTACCGCTTCATCGCCTGGCTGGACGTGGTGGGCGTGGCACTGATTGCGCTGGGCGTGGCCTGGCTGCTGGTGTTCGGCGCAAAGCTCCGCCCCGAGGTCGGGGACGTCCACCTGTTCTCCCTGCTCACCCTCGGCCTGGCCATGCTGGTGGTGGGCCACTACTGCCTGCGCGCCGGCCATGTTTTGTGGGGGCGCTTCGACTTCGTTTCGCGACTGGTATGGGTGGAGATGCAAGGCAACTACCAGTCGGCGCAGATGAACTTCGGCAAGAATGCGCAGCGCTTCATCGTTGACCTGCGTGGCGCGCCCGACTACGCGCGCCAGCTGGCCTTGCATCGGGTGGGCTTCGCGCAGGAGCAGAGCGTGATCGTGGCACCCACTTCGCGCACCGACATGCAGAAAAGCGCGGTGCTGGCGCGATGAACAGGCTGGGCGGGCAAGCCGATGCCGCCTTGCCACAGGCGATGATGCAGGCGATGCAAGGTGCAACCACGTCGCCGACACCATCACCTGCCATGACCACGCCGCCATACGGCTCGGGCTGCCAGACGCCGGTGTACGTCGCCGACCGCTTCTGCGGCAACTGTGGCCACGCGCTTGCCGGCGCCGGCTGACCGGTACATTCATGCCGCAGCAAGACGCGGCACACGCCCGGCGGGCGCGGCTCAGTTCTCCTGCACCTCGGTCACCTTGCCGCGGCGCATCAGCCACGCCACGCCGCGCAGGTCGGCCAGGCCCACCCACAGCCGATCCAGCATGCCGTACTTGGACACGCCGGCGGTGCGCGGGCGGTGGCCGACCGGCACGCTCTGGCTCTGGAAACCGGCGCGCTTGACCAGCGCCGGCAGGTAGCGGTGCATGTGGTCGAAGTAGGGCAGGCGCAGGAACACCTCGCGCTCGAACAGCTTCAGGCCGCAGCCGGTATCCGGGGTGGCGTCCCTGAGCATGCGCGAGCGCACCGCGTTGGCGATCTTCGAGGAGATCCGCTTGTTGAAACTGTCGCGGCGGGTAGTGCGCCAGCCGGCGAACAGCCGCGTTTCGGCCGGAGCCGCGGCGCGCGCGGCGAGCAGCTTCGGGATGTCGGCCGGGTCGTTCTGGCCGTCGCCGTCCAGCGTGGCGATCCACGGCGAAGCCGCCGCACGCACGCCGTTCCACACTGCCGTGCTTTGTCCGCTACGGGTGACATGGTGCAGCACGCGCAGCTCCGGATGCAGCGCCTTCTGTGCGACGAGCACGGCGCGGCTGTCGTCGCTGGAGTCGTCGTCGACATAGACCACTTCGTAGTCGACCCGGCCGCGCAGTGCGGCGGCGATCTCGGCGAGCAGCGGCGGGATGTTGTCGCGTTCGTTGAACACGGGGACGACGACGGAGAGTTGCGGCATGGGGGAGCCTTTCGGAGACGGATACCGCGATGCGACGACAGGGACGCAGTTTAATCCAAGCGACGCGGAGGCCGCAGGCGAATGCTCCGCCTGTCTTCCCTCTCCCTCCGGTAGCGGGGTCGGGGGTGAGGGTACGGGCGGAGCGGGATGCTGCGCTTCGCCCGTACCCTCATCCGCCCTGACGGGCGCCTTCTCCCGCAGGGAGAAGGAAAAAACACGTCAGCGGATCTTGCCGAGGATGCCTTCCAGCTCGTCGTTGCTGTGGTAGTGGATCACCAGCTTGCCGTGGCCGCCGCGGCCCTGGGCCAGCTCGACCCGGGTGGCCAGGCGTTCGGCCAGTTCGCGTTCCAGCGCGGCGACGTTGGGGTCGCGCGCGGCCGGATGCTTGGCCTTGCCCTTGGGCGTGGTCTGCGCGCGGCGCGCGGCCTCCTCCAGTTCGCGCACCGACCAACCGAGGGTGGAGGCCTGGCGCGCCAACGGCACGGCGATGGACTCGTCCAGGGTCAGCAGACAGCGGGCGTGGCCCATCTCCAGCTTGCCGTCGTCGAGCAGGCGCCGGATCGGCTCGGCCATCTCGGTGAGCCGCAGCATGTTCGACACTGACGCCCGCGAACGGCCGACCGCGTCGGCGGCCTGCTGGTGGGTGAGCTCGAAGTCGTCGATCAGCCGCTTCAGCGCGTCGGCTTCCTCCAGCGGGGTGAGGTCCTGGCGCTGGATGTTCTCGATCAGCGCCATCGCCGGCACCGCTGCCTCCGGCACCGCCTTCACCAGCGCCGGCAGTTCGTCCAGCTGGGCGCGCTGCGCGGCACGCCAGCGGCGTTCGCCGGCGATCAGCTCGTAGCTGTTCTTGCCGATCTCGCGCACCACCACCGGCTGGATCAGGCCCTGCGCCTTGATCGAGGCGGCCAGCTCGTCCAGTGCCTCGTCGTTCCAGTGCCGCCGCGGCTGGTACTTGCCGGGCTGGATCTGCTGGATCGGCAGCACGCGCAATTCGCCTTCCTGCGTCAGCACCGACGGCGCGGCGTCACCGTCGCCGCCGAGCAGCGCGTCCAGCCCGCGCCCCAATCCACGTTTTTTTGCAGCTGCCATGCCTTAGTCCTGGTGGTTGGCGGCCGGCGCCTTGAGCGTCGGGCCGCTGTCGCCGTGCACGGGCGGTTCGATGTCGTCGACCGGGTCGACTGCGTGCGCGGCACCGCGCGGCAGCCCGCGCTCGCGCCGGATCACCTCGCCGGCCAGGCCGATGTAGGCGATCGCGCCGCGCGAGCTGCGGTCGTACAGGTGGATCGGCTGGCCGTGGCTGGGCGCCTCGGCCAGGCGCACGTTGCGCGGGATGATCGAGCGCAGCACCTTGTCACCGAAGTGCTGGGTGAGCTGGGCAGAGACCTCGTTGCCGAGGTTGTTGCGCACGTCGTACATGGTGCGCAGCAGGCCGTCGATCTCCAGCTGAGGGTTCAGCCGGTGGCGCACCGCCTTGATCGTGTCGAGCAGGCTGGACAGGCCTTCCAGCGCGAAGTATTCGCACTGCACCGGGATCAGCACGCCGTCGGCGGCGGTCAGCGCGTTCAGGGTGAGCAGGTTCAACGAGGGTGGGCAGTCGATCAGGATGGTGTGGTATTCCGCCGCAATCTTCGCCAGCACCTCCTTCAGCCGGTGCTCGCGCGCCAGCGCGTCCATCAGCTTCAGCTCGGCCGCGGTGAGGTCGCCGTTGCCCGGCAGCAGGTCGTAGTGCGCTTCGGTGGGCACGATCGCCGCGGCGATCTCCACTTCCTCCAGCAGCACCTCGCAGCCGCTGGCCTTGATGTCGCGCTTGTTCACGCCCGAGGCCATGGTGGCATTGCCCTGCGGATCGAAGTCGACCAGCAATACCCTGCGCTTCGCCGCAGCCAGCGCCGCAGCGAGATTGACGGCAGTGGTGGTCTTGCCGACGCCGCCCTTCTGGTTGGCGACAGCGATGATGCGGGCCATGGGTGAATAGCTACAGTTCGCGAAGGACGGCTAGATTAGCATTGCTGTCGCAGCTTGCCTCCCGGGGACTTCGGCCTCAGGCACCGATCCGCGCCCCGCTGACGGCATCGAACAGGTGCAGCCGTTCGACCGCCAGGCCCAGCGCCAGCAGGCCGCCCGGCTCGGGCAGGGCGCGCGGCGCCACCCGCGCGACCAGCGGCTGCTCGCCGTAGCGCAGGTTCAGGAACACCTCGTTGCCGACCGGTTCGAGCACCTCCAGCCGGGCATGCAGGGCGGCCGCGCCGGCCTCCAGCGGCTGCAGATGTTCGGGGCGGATGCCCAGCACCACCTCGCGCCCGCGCCACGGCAGCCACGCCGCCGCCTGTGGCGGTTCGCCCAGCGCGATGGGGCCGTGGGCGGTGGCCAGGGTCCAGCCGCCTTCGCAGTGCAGGGTGCCGCGCAGCTGGTTCATC
Organism: Rhodanobacter sp. FW106-PBR-R2A-1-15; assembly: GCF_058789735.1. Taxonomy (NCBI): domain Bacteria; kingdom Pseudomonadati; phylum Pseudomonadota; class Gammaproteobacteria; order Lysobacterales; family Rhodanobacteraceae; genus Rhodanobacter; species Rhodanobacter sp. FW106-PBR-R2A-1-15. The sequence goes on from NZ_JBYTEM010000012.1 coordinate 56,683, forward strand.
GCCGGGCTGCCGACGAAGCCGGCCACGAACAGGTTCGCGGGCTTGTCGTACAGCGCCATCGGCGTGTCGATCTGCTGGATCACCCCGCCGTCCAGCACCACGATGCGCTGGCCCAGGGTCATCGCCTCGATCTGGTCGTGGGTGACGTAGACCATGGTGGCGCCGAGCTGGCGATGCAGCCGCGCGATCTCCACCCGCATCGACAGGCGCAGCTTGGCATCCAGGTTGGACAGCGGCTCGTCGAGCAGGAACACCTTGGGCTCGCGCACCAGCGCCCGGCCCAGCGCCACGCGCTGGCGCTGGCCGCCGGACAGCGCGGCCGGGCGTGCGGTCAGGCGTGCCTCCAGCTCCAGCGTCTGCGCCGCCGCCGCCACCCGGCGGTCGATCTCGACCTGCTTGTGGCCGCGCAGTTTCAAACCGAAACCGAGGTTCTCGGCCACCGTCATGTGCGGATACAGCGCGTAGTTCTGGAACACCATCGCGATATCGCGGTCCTTCGGCGCCACCGCGTTGACCACCCGGCCGTCGATGCTCAGCGTGCCGCCGCTGATCGACTCCAGCCCGGCGATCATGCGCAGCAGGGTGGTCTTGCCGCAGCCGGATGGGCCCACCAGCACCAGCAGCTCGCCGTCGGCGATCTCGAAGCTGGCGTCGGCCACGCCCACGTGGCCATTGGGGTAGACCTTGCGCAACTGGTCCAGACATACGGCAGCCATCGGCATCTCCGGTGCGGTTGGCCACGATGGCCGTCCCGCGCAGCATGCGCTGGTCTGCACTTCCGCGGGGCATTGGGCTATTCTGCCCGTGTAATCGTTTACATCAAGCCTTGCCCGAAGGATCGCCCATGCCCCGCCCCGGTTTTCGCTTCCCCGACGGCTTCCACTGGGGCGCCGCCACTTCCGCCTACCAGATCGAGGGCTCGCCGCTGGCCGACGGTGCCGGCCCCAGCATCTGGCAGCGCTTCGCGCACACGCCGGGGATGATGGCGAACGGCGACACCGGCGACGTCGCCTGCGACCACTACCGCCGCTATCGTGAAGACGTGCAGCTGATGAAGGCGCTGGGTCTGCAGGGCTACCGCTTCAGCATCAACTGGGCGCGCGTGCTGCCCGAAGGCACCGGCCGGGTCAATCCGAAAGGGCTGGATTTCTACTCGCGGCTGGTCGACGCATTGCTGGAGCAAGGCATCGCGCCGAACGCCACGCTGTTCCACTGGGACCTGCCGGCGGCGCTGGACGATCGCGGCGGCTGGCTCAACCGCGACAGCGCGCACTGGTTCGCCGAGTACGCCGAGGTGATGTTCAAGGCCCTGGACGACCGCGTGCCGCGCTGGTCCACGCTCAACGAACCCTGGGTGGTCACCGACGGCGGCTACCTGCACGGCGCGCTGGCGCCGGGCCATCGCAGCAAGTACGAGGCGCCGATCGCCGCGCACAACCTGATGCGCGCCAGCGGCGCCGGCATCCAGGCGTATCGCGCGCATGGAAAGAATGAGATCGGCGTGGTATTCAACATCGAGCCGAAGTACCCGCACTCGGACCGCGCCGAGGATCTGGCCGCCACCCGCCGCGCGCACGCCTACATGAACCAGCAGTTCGCCGACCCGGCGCTGCTGGGCAGCTACCCGCCCGAGCTGAAGGAGATCTTCGGCGACGCCTGGCCGGACTTCCCTGCCGACGATTTCAAACTGACGAAGCAGAAGGTCGACTTCGTCGGCATCAACTACTACACCCGCGCCGTGGTGAAGCACGACGCGAACCAGTACCCGCTGCAAGCCGCGCCGGTGCGCCAGCCCAACAAGACCTACACCGAGACCGGCTGGGAAGTGTTCGAGCAGGGCCTCACTGACACGCTGACCTGGTTCAGGGATCGCTACGGCGACATCCCGCTGTACATCACCGAAAACGGTTCTGCGTTCTACGATCCGCCGGTAGTCGAGGCCGAGGTGCTGCACGACCCGCTACGCACCAACTACCTGCGCAGGCACCTCAAGGCGCTGCACAAGGCGATCGAGGTGGGGGTGAACCTGAAGGGCTACTACGCCTGGTCGCTGCTGGACAACCTGGAGTGGTCGCTGGGTTTCTCCAAGCGCTTCGGCCTGTACCACGTCGACTTCGCCACCCAGCAGCGCACGCCCAAGGCCACCGCGAAGCTGTATGCGCAGGTGATCGCAAGCAACGGCAGCGTGCTGGACGACTGAACGATCGCAAAGCTCCACCGCCCTGCTTTCGCTTCCCCTGCACAGCAGGGGAAGCTGCCCGGAGGGCCGATGGGGTGCTCTTGCTTTTCGTTGTAGAACCGCGCGGCTGCGCCCCCTTCCGCCTTCGGCACCTTCCCCCGCAAGCAGGGGAAGGGACATCGCTCACGCGGCGCGGCCGAGCTGCAGCAGGTGGCGCTCAGCCGGCAGCCCCGGCACCACCAGCTCATGCGTGCTGCGCACCACGAAGCCGGCCGGGATGCCCGGCAGTTCCTCGTCCGGCCGCTTGCCCTTCATCGCCAGCCAGACCCCGTCCGGCGCCAGCAGGTGGCCGCCCCAGCCAAGCATGTCGGCGAGGCTGGCGAACGCGCGCGCGGTGATGCAGTCGAACTGCCCTTCCACGTCTTCCACCCGCGATTGCAGCGCGCGCACGCCGTCCAGCTTCAGCGCGCGGATCGCCTCGCGCAGGAAGCGCACCTTCTTGCCGTTGGAATCGACCAGCAGGACCTTCCGTCCCGGCGCGGCAATCGCCAGCACGATGCCGGGCAGGCCGGGGCCGGTGCCGAGGTCGGCCAGGGTCCGGCCCTGCACGTACGGCAGGATCGCCAGCGAATCGAGCAGATGGCGGGTGACCATCTCCGCCGGGTCGCGCACCGCGGTGAGGTTGTAGGCCGCGTTCCAGCGCTCCAGCAAGGCCTGGTAGTCGAGCAGCCGCGACACCGCGTCGGCCGGCAGCGACAGGCCCAGCGCGGCGATGCCTTGTTCGAGTCGGGCCTGCAAGGCGTCGCGGGTGGTCATCGTGGCTGGCTCGGGAACGTGGGGGCGCAAAGTATCCGCGCGCCGCACGACCTTGCCAATGGCGCCAAAAAGAAGACCCGCCGAAGCGGGTCGAAGGCTTGCAAATCCCCTGCGGCGCGGGCGCTCTTGGTCGCCCTGGCGCGGTTCACCACTCAGGCCACGTCGAGCTCGACCCGGGTCACCATCATGCCGCGCTCGCGCAGCGCGCTGTTCAAGGACTGCTTCACTTTTGCGCCGAGGTCGTGGCGGTCCGCGTCCGGCTCGCGGCGCAGGGCTTCCTGCGCACCGCGGCGGATCAGCTGGTCGACCTGCTCGAACACCGGGTCGGCGCGCTCCGGCTCCAGCACCTGCCAGTACACCGTGCCGCGCACGTCCCGTGCGCCGGCCACCGGCTCCTCGAAGTGCAGGGTCTGTCCGGCAAGGTTGATCTTGTGCCCGACCCGATCCAGCAGCGGCAGCACCAGGTGCGTACCGGTCCCCAGCACCCGCACCAGCTTGCCGCGGCGATACAGGCTGTAGACCTGATCCGCCGGCACGTGCCTGACCGCACTGGCAGCCAGCACGGCGGGAATCACGAGCAACAAGGTCAGTAAAGTCATCATGGCGTGGAGAAACAATAGTTTGCCAACAGTTTCTTCATGGTCTCGGCAAGTTGAGGATACAGCCGCCTGACCCGGCGAAGATTAACCTTCATTTAACGACACAGGCAAATCTTTAACAACAGGCATGAACCCATGACTTGGCGACGCCATTCACAGAATCGGGAGATTCCTCCGGAGCCATGCCCAAATCGTGCCAACGAGCCGACTGCTGCGCCGCCACAACACGCGTTCCACAAGCCACCGGCGGCGCTACCGGTGATCCATCTGCGATGCAAACCTCGAACGCCCAAAAACTGCGGCGGCGCAGCAAAAAAATTCTGCTTTACAAGCACTTTACAAGGCGTCATGAAAACGTTTACGTTGGCGTCGCACTGCGGTTCTTGTCCTTCTCAGCGGACCCATCCAGGATGTCGGCAGCCACTATCAAAGATGTAGCGCGCGAGGCCAAGGTTTCCGTGGCCTCGGTGTCGCGTGCACTGAATGGGGGCGGCGGAGTGACTGCCGAGACCAGCCAGCGCATCCATGAAGCCGCGGAGCGTCTGCACTACGTGCCGCATGCCGCGGCGCGCATGCTGATCACCCGCCGCACCAACACGGTCGGCGCGCTGCTGCCGGACCTGCATGGCGAGTTCTTTTCCGAGCTGATCCGCGGCATCGACCTGGCCGCCCGGGCGCGCGGCCTGCACCTGCTGGTGTCCAGCTCTCACGATGGGGCCGAGGACGCCGCTACCGCGTTGCGCGCCATGCAGGGCCGCGTCGATGGCCTGCTGATCCTGTCCAACCACGTCGACGCCGCCTTCCTGCGCAGCAACCTGCCCACCGGCTTGCCGGCCGTGCTGCTCAACAGTGCCGTGAAGAGCCCGTCGTACGGCGTGCTCAACATCGACAACTACGGCGGTGCCTACGCGATGGTGCAGCACCTGCTCGACGCCGGCCACGCCGGGGTCACCTTCATCACCGGCCCGGCCGACAATTTCGACGCGCAGCAGCGCGAACTCGGTTACCGCGCCGCGATGGCCGAGCACGCGCCGCACGCGGCGCTGGACATCCTGGCCGGCGACTTCAGCGAAGAGGCCGGCTACCGTGCCGGACGCCAGCTGCTGGCACGAACGCCGCGGCCGCATGCCGTGTTCGCCGCCAACGACATGATGGCGGTCGGCTGCCTGTCCGCGTTCAAGGAGGCCGGTGTGGACGTGCCGCGCGATACCGCGCTGGCCGGCTTCGACGACATCCCGATTGCGCGCTACGTCACCCCGTCGCTTTGCACGGTGCGCGTACGCATCGCCGACCTGGGCCGCAGCGCGCTCGAACAACTGGCGGCGCAGCTGGAGGACCCCAGGCACGCCACGCCATCCAGTCACACGCTCGCCTGCGAGATCGTCACCCGTGCCAGCTGCGGCGGCGGGCGACCCGCGGCGTCCCAAGACGCTTCATAGAACGCTGTTTTCAATTCGGGGAATCCGGTCATCCGGTATGGGAGGGAAAGCATGAACACACCAAAGCAACTCAGAAAGAAGCTGCTCGCAAGCCTGATCAACGCCACGGTAATCGCGGTGGCCAGTGCACCGATGGTCTCGTGGGCGCAGACTTCCGACGCCAACCTGCGCGGCAAGGCCGCGGCCAGCGCCACGATCACCGCGCGCAACGTCGCTACCGGCACCACCCGGCGCACCACCGCCGGCGCGGACGGCGGCTACACGCTGGTCGGCCTGCCGCCTGGCACCTACCAGGTGGACGCCGGGGCGGGCACCGCACGCACGGTCACCCTCACGGTCGCCTCGACCGCCACGCTGGACCTGACCGCGGCGGCGCCGGGCGCGTCGGCCGCGAATGCGACCACGCTTTCCGGCGTCACGGTCAGCGCGGCCACCCTGACGGAAGTGAAGACCTCCGAAGTCGGCGCGACGATCTCGCTGCAGCAGATCAACACCATCCCGCAGGCCTCGCGCAACTTCCTGGAGTTCGCCGACACCGTGCCCGGCATGGTGTTCAGCCTCGACTCCGCGGGCCATACCTCGCTGCGCGGCGGCGCGCAGAACAACAGCTCGGTCAACGTCTACATCGACGGCGTGGGCCAGAAGAGCTACGTCAAGGAAGGCGGCGTCAGCGGCCAGTTCGCCAGTCAGGGCAACCCGTTCCCGCAGCTGGCGATCGGCGAGTACAAGGTGATCACCTCGAACTACAAGGCCGAGTACGACCAGATCTCCAGCGCCGCGGTCACCGCCGACACCAAGTCCGGCACCAACGAGTTCCACGGCGAGGTGTTCGGCACCTACACCAGGGACTCGCTGCGCGCGCGTACTCCTTCGGAGAACGATGCGGGCAGGAAGACCTCGTCGCACGAGAAGGAATACGGCTTCGCCATCGGCGGCCCGATCATCCAGGACCAGATGCATTTCTTCTTCACCTACGAGGCGAAGAAGTTCGACACGCCGATCACGGTGACCCCGGGCGTCACCAACACGGCCGCGTTCCTGCCGGCCGGCGCCTCCGCGCAGCTGGGCCCGGCCGACCTGCCGTTCAACGAGGATCTCTATTTCGGCAAGATCGACTGGGAGCCGACCGACCGCGACCGCTTCGAGCTGAGCGCGCAGCTGCGCAAGGAAGGCCAGTACGACAACATCGGCAACCAGAGCGCCGCATCCGCCGGCATCGACGTGATCAACCGCGACACGCGCTTCGCGGCGCGCTGGCAGCACAGCGGCGATGCGTACTTCAACGAGCTCCTGTTCACCCACGAGAACGCCTACAACAACCCGACCCCGCTGCGCTTCGCCGACGGCGCGGCCTACACCTGGGCGCCGCAGCAGGACGCCACCATCCTGATCACCGGCTCGGCCAACGCGCTGGCGACGCAGAAGAAGGGCCAGAAGGGTCCCGCGATCCAGGACGACCTGACCTTCAACGACTTCCAGTGGCATGGCGACCACGTCATCAAGCTGGGCGTGAAGTACAAGAAGGTGGACCTGAACGCGCAGGATGCCGGCAACAGCAACCCGCAGTTCACCTACAACGTGGATCCGACCGGCACCGCGGCGACACCGTACAAGGTGTTCTTCCCGAACCCGGTACCCGGCCTGAGCCCGGTGGCCAAATCGAGCGACAAGCAGTTCGGCACCTATATCCAGGACGACTGGGCGGTCAACGACAAGCTCACGCTGAACCTCGGCGTGCGCTGGGACTACGAGAAGAACCCGTCCTACCTCAACTACGTCACGCCGGCCAACGTACTGGCCGCGCTCAACGGCCCGAATCCCGATCCGAGCGCACCGGCCGGGCAGACCTATGCCCAGGCCCTTGCGCTGGGTGGCGTGAACATCAACGACTACATCAGCACCGGCCACAACCGCAAGGCGTACAAGGGCGAGATCCAGCCGCGGCTGGGCTTCTCCTACGACCTCGACGCCGACCAGCAGCACGTGATCTTCGGCGGCGCCGGCCGCGCCTACGACCGCGACCTGTACGACTACCTGCAGCTGGAGCAGACCAAGTCCGCGTTGCCGCAGCTCACCGTGTACTTCCAGGACCCGGCCACCGGGCTCTGCCACAACAACAGTTCGCCCTGCTTCGCCTGGGATCCGAAGTACCAGAACAACCTCGCCGCGCTGCAGGCGCTGGTTGCCTCCAGCAACACCGGGCAGGAAGTGGACGCGATCAACAACCACCTGAAGGCGCCGTATTCCGACCAGTTCAGCCTCGGCATGCGCAACCGGATCGGCGACTGGAACACCAGCGCCGCGATCACGCGCATCCTCAGCCACGACGGCTTTGCCTTCACCCTGGGCAACCGCTACCCGGACGGCGCGTTCTTCAAGAACGGCAGCCAGCCCTGGGGCAACGGCGTACCGGGTTTCGGGGGCCTGATCATCGGCAACAACGGCATCGCGACGCGCACCACCCAGCTGCTGCTGTCGGCCGACAAGCCGTACACGAAGGAAACCGGCTGGGGCGCCACCTTCGCCTACACCTACACGCGGGCGAAGCAGAACCGCGACATCAACGAACACTACTCGTTCGACGAGGCGACCATCCAGCAGTACCCGTTCGTCGTTTCCAACGCCGCCGCCAGGCACCGCTTCGTCGCCACCGGCGTGGTCGATATTCCGTGGGGCATCACCCTGTCGGCCAAGCTGACCCTGGCCACGCCGATCCCGTTCAACGACATCGCCTGCTACGGCGTGACCTATCCAAACGGCAGCGGCTGCATTCCGAAGGCGGCCACGCCGGGAGGCAACGGCAAGTTCCTGGTCGGCGGCAAGGTGTTCGGTTATCGCGACATCGACTTCCAGGCGACCAAGGACTTCGATCTCGGCCATGGCCTCAAGCTCTACGGCCGCTTCGACGTGCTCAACGTCTTCAACTTCAGGAACTACACGGACATCCTGGTCAACTGGGGCTCCGGCGGCGTAGCAAACCCGAACCCCGCGATGTACAACCCGACCGGCAACATCACCTTCGTGCCGCGCACGCTGAAGCTCACGGTCGGCATGAAGTTCTGACGCCCATCCGATGGCATCGAGGCGACCATAGAGGCAGCACCGCAAAGCCCGCTCCCCTCGCGGGCTTTGCTTTTTCCACCTTACCCCGGCACAGGTTCTCATGACCGACCCGCGCATCAGGAACATCGTCATCGTCGGCGGCGGCACCGCCGGCTGGATGGCCGCCGCCGCCTTCGCCAAGGTGCTCGACACCGGCTGCTCGATCCGCCTGGTGGAGTCGGAGGAGATCGGCACGGTCGGCGTGGGCGAGGGCACCGTGCCGCACCTCAAGCTGTTCAACAACCTGCTCGGCATCGACGACGTCGAGTTCGTGCGCAACACCCAGGGCACGTTCAAGCTCGGCGTGCAGTTCAACGACTGGGGCCGGCTCGGCGACAGCTACGTGCACGGCTTCGGCACGATCGGCCACGACGTCGGCCTGCTGCCGTTCCACCAGTACTGGATCAAGGCGCGCCAGGCGGGCAAGGCGGACGAGATCGGCGCGTATTCGCTGAACACGGTGGCCGCGCCGCGCGGCCGCTTCATGCCGTCGGCCAGCGACGCGCCGCCGGGCTCGCCGCTGGCCAACGTCGCCTACGCCTACCACTTCGACGCCGGTCGCTACGCGCGCTTCCTGCGCGGCTACGCCGAGCAGCGCGGCGTGCGCCGCACCGAAGGCAAGGTGGCGCAGACCGTGCTGCGGGCAGACGACGGCTTCGTCGAGGCGATCGTGCTGGAAAACGGCGAGCGCATCGAGGGCGAGCTGTTCATCGACTGCTCCGGCTTCCGCGGCCTGCTGATCGAGCAGGCGCTGCACACCGGCTACCTCGATTTCAGCCACTGGCTGCCGTGCGACCGCGCGCTGGCGGTGGCCTGCGAGAAGGTCGGCCCGCCGACGCCGTACACCCGCGCGTCGGCACGACCGGCGGGCTGGCAGTGGCGCATCCCGCTGCAGCACCGCACCGGCAACGGCTACGTGTATTCCAGCGCCCACATCAGCGACGACGAGGCCGCCGCCACCCTGCTCGGCCACCTCGACGGCGTGCCGATGGGCGAGCCGCGGCTGCTGCGCTTCACCACCGGCGTGCGCCGGCAGGCCTGGAACCGCAACGTGGTTGCGCTGGGCCTGGCCGGCGGTTTCCTGGAGCCGCTGGAATCGACCAGCATCTACATGATCCAGTCCGGCATCGCGCGCCTGCTCAACCTGCTGCCGCGGCGCGATTTCAGCCCGCTGCTGATCGAACGCTACAACGCGCAGTCGCGCTTCGAGTATGAGCACATCCGCGATTTCCTGATCCTGCACTACCACGCCACCGAACGCGACGACACGCCGTTCTGGAACCAGTGCCGCACGATGTCGATCCCCCCGCAGCTGGCGGACAACATCCGCTTGTTCCGCGACAGCGGCCGCTTCTTCCGCGACGGCGAGGAGATGTTCGCGACCCCGAGCTGGGTGCAGGTGATGCTGGGCCAGCGCATCGCGCCGCAGAGCTACCACCCGCTGGTCGACCAGATGCCCGACGCGGAGCTGGCCGGGTTCATGGCCAGCGTGAGCCACGTGGTCGCCAGCTGCGTCGAGGTGATGCCGGCGCACCAGGCCTTCATCGATCGCTGCTGCACGGCGCCGGCCATGGTCGCCTGAGATACCCCACTCGGCGCCCCTGGATCGCACCGGGGGCCGCACCCGACACTCCCCCGCAAGAGAGAGCGTTTCAGCATGTCGAAATCCTTCCGTATCCTGCGCGCGATTGCCCTTACCGCCCTGCTGGCATTCGGCGCCGGCTGGCAGACACCCGCCACCGCGCGGCAACCAAACCTCGGCTACGCCGACCTGCCGGCCCGGCAACAGGCGCTGGTCGACGATCTCCAGCGGCGCAGCTTCGACTGGTTCTGGCAGAGCGGCAACCCGCAGAACGGGCTGCTGCCCGACTCCTGGCCGGGCCAGTCGTTCTCCTCGATCGCCGCGGTGGGTTTCGGGCTGACCGCCTACGGCATCGGCGTGGAGCGCCACTACATCACGCGCGAGCAGGCAGTCGAACGCACCCTGAAGACGCTGCGCTTTTTCGCCGATGCGCCGCAGAACGGCAGCGAGGACGACGCCAGCGGCTACCACGGCTTCTTCTACCACTTCCTCGACATGCACAGCGGCAAGCGCTTCGCGCGCTGGACCGAGCTGTCCAGTGTGGATACCACCCTGCTACTCGGCGGCGTGCTGTTCGCGCAGTCGTACTACGACCGCGACACGCCGCAGGAAGCCGAGATCCGCCAGCTCGCCGACACCATCTACCGCCGCGTCGACTGGCCGTGGATGCAGCCGCGCAAGCCGCTGATCAGCATGGGCTGGACGCCGGGCGGCCAGTTCATCCCGTCCGACTGGAAGGGCTACAACGAGGGCATGCTGGTCTACCTCCTCGCGCTCGGCTCGCCGACCCACCCGGTCCGGCCGGAGGCGTGGACGGCATGGCTGTCCACCAACCACCTGACCTGGGGCCGCTTCCAGGGCCAGACCTTCCTCAACTTCGCGCCGATGTTCGGCCACCAGTACAGCCAGAGCTGGATCGACTTCCGCGGCATCCGCGATGCCTGGAGCCGCGAGCACGATCTCGACTACTTCGAGAACAGTCGCCGCGCCACCTACGCGCAGCGCAGCTACGCGATCGCCAACCCGGGCCACTGGACCGGCTACGGCGCCAACGTATGGGGCCTCACCGCCAGCAACGGGCCCGGCGGCCTGGTCGTGAAGAGCGCCGAGGGCGAGCGCACGTTCCATGGCTATACCGCGCGCGGCGTCGGACTCGACGACATCTCCGACGATGGCACCATCGCGCCGACCGCGGCGGCCGGTTCGATCGCGTTCGCACCGGAGCTCGTGATCCCCGCGCTGGCGACCATGCAGCAGCGCTACGGCAAGTACATCTACAACCAGTACGGCTTCGTCGACGCCTTCAACCTCAGCTTCCACACGCCCACCACGCTGCGCACCGGCAAACTGGTGCCCGGCGTGGGCTGGGTCGATACCCTGCAGCTGGGCATCGACCAGGGCCCGATCGTGCTGATGATCGAGAACTGGCGCAACGGCTTCGTATGGAAGGTGATGAAGAAGAATCCGTACATCCGCAAGGGACTCGAGCGCGCCGGCTTCGAGGGCGGTTGGCTCGGCGCGGGGGCGGCGGAAAAATGAAGCCGGGCGCGCGCGCGCCACGATCATGGCGCGGCCTGTGGCTGGCCGCGATCGCCGCGGGCGGCGTCCTGCTGGGCAGCTGCGCACCGGCGCCGCCGGGAACGCAGCTCACCTTCTGGACGATCGGCCGCGAGGGCGAGGCGATCATCAAGCTGCTGCCGGCGTTCGAGCGCGCGCACCCGGGCATCCACGTGAAGGTGCAGCAGCTGCCGATGACCGCGGCGCACCAGAAACTGCTCACCGCGTTCGCCGGCGGTTCCACGCCAGACCTGAGCCAGCTCGGCAACACCTGGCTGCCCGAGCTGGCCGCGCTCGACGCACTGGAACCGCTGCAGGCACGGGTGGACCACTCGACCGTGATCCAGCCACACGACTACTTCGCCAGCATCTGGGGCACCAACGTGATCGACGGCACGTTGTACGGCGTGCCGTGGTACGTCGACACGCGACTGCTGTTCTATCGCAAGGATCTGCTCGAGGCCGCCGGCTTCGACGCGCCGCCGCGCAGCTGGGCCGAGTGGCGGCGCCAGCTCGCCGCGCTGAGCGACCCGGCGCGGCATCGCTACGGCATCCTGCTGCCGACCAACGAGTACGAGCAGCTGATGTCGCTGGCGCTGCAGCAGAGCGAACCGCTGCTGCGCGACGGCGACCGCTACGGCAACTTCGAGAGCGCCGGCTTCAAGCGCGCGCTCTCCTTCTACGTCGACACGTTCCGGCTGAAGCAGGCGCCGCCGATCAGCAACGTCGAGGCCGGCAACCCGTGGACGGAATTCGGCCGCGGCGTGTACGCGTTCTACCTGTCCGGGCCGTGGAACATCGGCGAGTTCCGCTCGCGCCTGCCCGCATCGCAGCAGGGCGACTGGGCCACCGCGCCGCTGCCCGGTCCCGACGGCGCCGGCATCGGCGCGGCCGGCGGCTCCAGCCTGGTGATCTTCCGCACGTCGAAGCACAAGGACGCCGCCTGGCAGCTGATCGAGTACCTGTCGCAGCCGGCGGTGCAGCAACGCTTCTACGAACTGCTCGGCGACCTGCCGCCGCGGCGCAGTTCGTGGCAGGGCGCAGCGCTGCGCGAGGATCCGAAGCTGCGCGCATTCCGCGAGCAGCTGGAACACGTGAAGCCGACCCCGCCGGTGCCGGAGTGGGAGCGCATCGTCAACGAGATGCAGCTGGTCGCCGCCGAGGCGGTCGCCGGCCGGCTGACGATCGACCAGGCCGCCGCCGAGATCGACCGGCGCACCGACGCCATCCTGGCCAAGCGCCGCTGGGTGCTCGACCACGCACGCGGGCGAGCGCGATGAATTCGCCGCGCAGCGCCTGGCTGTTCCTCGCCCCGGCACTCGTCGTGCTCGGCGTGTTCTTCCTGCTGCCGGTGCTGGCCGCGCTGGTGCTCAGCCTCACCGACTACGACCTCTACGCGCTGGCCGACATCCGCAACCTGCGCTTTGTCGGCCTCGGCAACTATTGGGAGCTGCTGCACCGGCCGCTGTTCTGGTCCGCGCTGGGCCACACGCTGTACTTCGTGGCGGCAGGCGTGCCGTTGTCGATGGGCGCCTCGCTGGGCGCGGCGATGCTGCTGAACTCGCCGCTGGCGCGCTGCAAGCCGCTGCTGCGCACCGCGCTGTTCGCGCCGGTGGTGACTACGGTGGTGGCGGTGGCGGTGATCTGGCGCTACCTGTTCAACACCAGGTACGGCATGGCGAACTACGTGCTCGGCCTGGTCGGCATTCAGCCGGTGGACTGGCTGGGCGACCCGCACTGGGCGATGCCGACGATCATCGCGTTCGCGGTGTGGAAGAACTTCGGCTACAACATGATCATCTTCCTGGCCGGGCTGCAGGCGATCCCGCCGGAGCTGTACGAGGCCGCGCGCATCGACGGCGCCTCAAGCTGGCGGCAGTTCCGCCACATCACCCTGCCGATGCTGAAACCCACCATGCTGATGGTCGCCATCCTCACCGTGTCGGGCTATTTCCAGCTGTTCGCCGAACCCTACGTGATGACCGAGGGCGGCCCGCTGCAGAGCACGGTGAGCGTGCTGTACCTGATGTACGACGAGGGCTTCAAGTGGTGGAACCTCGGCTCTGCCTCGGCGGTGGCGTTCCTGCTGTTCCTGGTCATGTTCGCGGTGACCGCGCTGATGCTGAGGCTGTCGCGGCGTGGAGAGGAAACGTGAACCCGCGGCTAGCGAAGGCGCTGGTCAACGGCCTGCTGATCGGCATGGCGGCGGTGGCGCTGTTCCCGCTGCTGTGGATGCTGTCGGTGTCGTTCATGGCGCCGGGCGAGGCCAGCGCGCTGCCGCCGCCGCTGTTGCCGAAGCATCCGAGCGGGACGAATTACCGCGAGCTGTTCGTGCGCGCCGGCATGGGCCGCTACCTGCTCAACAGCGTGCTGGTGGCTGGCGCGATCACCGCGCTGTCGCTGGTCTTCAACCTGATGGCCGGCTACGCGTTCGCCAAGCTGCGCTTCGCCGGGCGCGAGCGGCTGTTCCAGGCGCTGCTTGGCGCGCTGGTGATCCCCGCCCAGGTGGCGATGCTGCCGCTGTTCCTGCTGCTGAAGTACCTCGGCCTGGTCAACAGCTACGCCGGCGTGATCGCGCCCGCGCTGGCCAGCGTGTTCGGCATCTTCCTGGTGCGCCAGTACGCGCGCGACATCCCCGACGAACTGCTGGAGGCGGCGCGCATCGACGGCGCCGGCGAGTGGCGCATCTTTGCGCGGATCGTGCTGCCGCTGTTGAAGCCGATCATCGTGACGCTGGCGATCTTCAGCTTCCTCGCCGCGTGGAACGACTTCATGTGGCCGCTGATCGTGCTGACCGGGCAGGAGCACTACACGCTGCCGATCGGGCTGGCCTCGCTGGCACGCGAGCACGCGCAGGACAGCGAGCTGATGATGGCCGGCTCGGTGGTCACCGTGCTGCCGGTGCTGGCGCTGTTCCTGGCGCTGCAGCGCCATTACCTGCAGGGGCTGCTGCTGGGCAGCGTGAAGGGCTGAACCTGCTTCCATGAAGCAATGCGCTCCTTGCGTTTGCCTCCTCTCCCTCCGGGAGAGGATTGAGGTGAGGGTTCGCTCTCGCATCGTGGCCGATGCGAAGCGCTCCTCGATGAAAACGCAGAGCTCGAGTGCTCATATGCTGCCTTCAACAAAGCGGGCTTCGCCCAAACAGCGCTGGACACGGGGACCCTCACCCCAACCCTCTCCCGGAGGGAGAGGGGGCAATCGCGAGAGGCGCGTTGCTTTATTAGAACTTGCCGGCGCGGAAGTCGGCGATCGCCTGGTGGATCTGCTCGGGCGTGTTCATCACGAACGGGCCGTAGCGGGTGACCTGTTCGTTCAGCGGCTGCCCGGCGACCACCAGCAGGCGCGAGGGCTGGTCGCCGCCGGCCAGCTGCAGCTGCTCGCCCTCGGACAGCACGCCCAGCTCGCTGCGCTGCAACTGCTCGCCGCCGACCAGGGCCGACTCGCCGTCGAACACGTAGGCGAAGCCATGATGCCCGACCGGCAGCTCCAGGGTGTACTTCGCGCCCGGCTGCAGGCCGACGTCCAGGTAGACCGGCGCGGTGACGATGCCCTCGACCGGGCCGGTGGCGCCAGCCAGCGTGCCGGCGATCACCTTCACCTCGACGCCCTCGGCCGGGCGCACCACGGGAATCCGCTCGGGGCCGATGTCCTGGTAGCGCGGCGCAATCATCTTGTCCTTCGCCGGCAGGTTCACCCACAGCTGGAAGCCCCACATCAGGCCGTTTTCCTGCTGCGGCATCTCCGAGTGCAGGATGCCGCGGCCGGCGGTCATCCACTGCACGCTGCCCGGGGTGAGGTCGCCGCGGTTGCCGTGGTTGTCGCCGTGCCGCATGTGCCCGGCCAGCATGTAGGTGACCGTCTCGAAGCCGCGATGCGGATGCTCGGGGAAGCCGGCGATGTAGTCGTTGGCGCTATCGGAGCGGAACTCGTCCAGCATCAGGAACGGATCGATCATATCCAGTCCCGGCTGGCCGATGATCCGCTTCAGCTTCACGCCGGCGCCGTCGGACGTGTCCATGCCGCGGAAGCGGCGGGTAATGTGGCGATCGCTCATGGCGGGTCTCCGGTGAATGCAATGGCACCAAGATGATCGCGCGGAGCATGTTATCCAAGCGCCACGGCGGGAACGGATCGTTCCGCCGACACGACATTCCGCAAGGGCGAAGGGCGAAGGGCGAAGGGCGAGGGAAGAGACGTGGGGAATGAGAGAAGGCCGGCACCGCCTTAGCTCTCACTCGCTCCCGCCTCAATGCACCCAGTGTCCGCTGCGCTGGCGCGGCGGGTTGCCGTCATCGCCGGCGGCGGGCTGCTGCTGGCGCACCATCGCTTCGACTTCCGCCTCGGTGGCCGGCTTGGCCAGCCAGTACTGGTTCACTGCGCCGAGCACGCCCGGCAGCTGGGCCAGGCATTCGTCGTATTCGTCATCGCTCAGCTTCTCGAACTCGGCGTCGGCGCTGAGAATGCCCTCGTCCACCGCCAGCGCCATCACCGGGCCGAGCAGTTCCATCAGCTGCGGGTCTTCGCCCAGCCGGCCTTCCCACAGCCCGGCGCGCAGGTCGATGCCGCGGCTGAAGCCTTCGCACCAGCCGGCGGCGGACAGCATCGGGCCGCCTTCCATCTCGACCTCGCCGAGGATCGGCTCGTAGGCGTCGACCTCGAGTTCGGCGATGATCGAATCGTTGAGCTTGGCCAGCAGCGCCAGCACCCGGTTGCCTTCGTCCTCGTCGGTGAACGGCTCGTGCAGCACCTCGGGCAGCCATTCGTCCGGCAGCACCAGCAGCGGGCCGACCGCCAGCGCCGAAAGCAGGCCGTGCACGCCGTCCAGCAACAGGTCGCCTTCGCCGGTGTGCGCGCGCAGGTAGCGGTCCAGCTCGTCCAGTTCGTTGTCGTCCAGCGAGCTGGGCCATTCGGTCTTCGAGGTCATTTCGGTCAGATATCCAGTTCCAGCGTCACCGGCGTGTGGTCGGAGGGGCGTTCCCAGCGGCGCGGCTCGCGGTCGATCGCCGCCGCGGTGGCGGCGGATTTCAGGGCTTCGCCGATCAGGATCAGGTCGATGCGCAGGCCCATGTTGCGGCGGAACGCGGCCTGCCGGTAGTCCCACCAGCTGTAGTGCCCGGCGTCGGACTGGAACAGCCGGAAGCTGTCGTGCAGGCCGAGCCCGGTGATCGCCTTCAGCGCGTCGCGCTCCGGCGGCGAGCACAGGATGTCCTCACCCCAGGCGACCGGATCGTAGACGTCGCGATCGTCCGGGCAGATGTTGAAGTCGCCCAGCACCACCAGCTTCGGGTGGCGTTCCAGCTCACTCGCCAGGAATTCACGCACCTTGGCCAGCCAATCCAGCTTGTACGCGTACTTCTCGTCGCCGACCGCCTTGCCGTTGACCACGTACAGGTCGACCACGCGCAGATCGCCGATGGTGGCGGCCAGGATGCGCCGCTGCGGATCGTCCAGGCCGGGGATGTCGGTGACCACGTCGGTGAGCTCGTCGCGGGCCAGGATGGCCACGCCGTTGTAGGTCTTCTGCCCCGAATACACCGCGCGATAGCCGGCCGCGGCCAGCTCGTCGCGCGGGAATTTCGCGTCCTCCAGCTTGGTTTCCTGCAGCGCCACCACGTCCGGCTGCGCCTCGGCCAGCCACTGGGTCAGCTGCGGCAGGCGCACCTTCAGCGAATTGACGTTCCACGAGGCGATCTTCATGGCGGCATTGTACGGGAAGCGCCGGCGGCCCCCTGCGGCGCGGGGGTGTGGCCGGGCGGCGGCACAAAGATGAACGGAAGCTGCGAAAAACCCCCGGAAGCGCGGATTCCAGTGTATGCTGCCCGAGCAAGAATCCGGGGAAACTCCTATTTTTGCTCCTATTGCGGCCGTGCCTTAGCGTATCGGACCGCAGACACATCCATGCTTCAAAGGTAAAGTTACATGTCGGATCGTCAGAGCGGTACAGTCAAGTGGTTCAACGACGCCAAGGGTTTTGGCTTCATCACCCCGGAAAGCGGTGATGACCTGTTCGTGCATTTCCGCGCGATCCAGGGCACGGGCTTCAAGTCCCTGCAGGAAGGTCAGCGCGTCACGTTCATCGTCACCAAGGGCCAGAAGGGCCTGCAGGCTGAGGAAGTGCAGGCGGCCTGAAGTCCACGGACTTCAACGCCTCGAAAAAGCCCGCTTCGGCGGGCTTTTTTGTGCCCGTGCAGGAGCCCGCTCGCGGGCGATGCTTTGAAAGCCGGGATTCGGGATTCGGGATTCGCAAGAGCAAAAGCATCGCCGCGAGCGGGCTCCTACGCGGGATGTCGGTCAGCCCAGCCCATGGTTGCGCAGCAGCGCCTCCGGCTCGGGCTTGCGTCCGCGGAACGCGACGAAGCTCTCCAGCGCCGGGCGGCTGGCGCCGACGGCGAGGAACTCGCGGCGGAAGCGCTCGCCGGTGGCGCGGTCGATCACGCTGCCACGTTCGCCCGCACGCTCCTCGAACGCGCCGAACGCGTCGGCGCTGAGCAGCTCGGCCCACAGGTAGCTGTAGTAGCCGGCCGCGTAGCCGCCGGCGAAGATGTGGCTGAACGCGTGCGGGAAGCGCTGCCATGCCGGCGGGTGCAGCACCGCGACCTGCTTGCGCACCTCCTCCAGCACCGCCAGCGCGCGCGCGCCCTGGGCCGGGTCATACTCCAGGTGCAGCAGGAAATCGAACAGCGCGAATTCCAGCTGGCGCACCAGGAACAGGCCGGCGTGGAAGTGCCGCGCGGCCAGCATGCGTTCGAACAGCTCGTCCGGCAGCCGCTCGCCGGTCTGCCAGTGGCGCGCGAACAGGTCCAGCGCCTGGCGGTTCCAGCCGAAGTTCTCCATGAACTGGCTGGGCAGCTCCACTGCGTCCCACTCGACGCCATCGATGCCGCCGATCGAGGGCAGCGCGATCTCGGTGAGCAGGTGGTGCAGGCCGTGGCCGAATTCGTGGAACAGGGTCAGCACGTCGTCGTGGGTGAGCAGGGCCGGCTTGCCCTCGGTGGGCGGCGCGAAGTTGCAGGTGAGGAAGGCCACCGGCAACTGCCGCTGTTCGCCGTCGTCGAAGCGGGCGCGGCAGACGTCCATCCACGCGCCGCCGCGCTTGCCATTGCGTGCGTAGAGATCCACGTAGGCGCCGGCGAACACGCGGCCGCTCGCATCGCGTACGTCGTAGTAGCGCACTTCCGGATGCCACACGTCGATGCCCTCGCGCGGAGCGAGAGTGATGCCGTAGAGCTTCCCGGCGAGGCCGAACAGGCCGTCGATCACTGCCGGCAGCGGGAAGTACGGCTTCAGCTGTTCCTCGTCCAGCGCGTAGTCGCGCTGGCGCAGCTTCTCCGACGCGTAGCCGACGTCCCACGATTCGAGGTTGTCGAGCTTCAGCTCAGTACTGGCGAATTCGCGCAGCCGGGCCAGTTCGCGCTGCGCCACCGGCTTCGCGCGCGCCGCCAGGTCGTGCAGGAATTCCATCACCTCGGTCGGCGAGGCGGCCATCTTGGTCGCCAGCGACTCCTCCGCCGCGTTGGCGAAGCCGAGCAGCTGCGCGGCCTCGTGGCGCAACGCCATGATCCGCTCGATGCGCGCGCTGTTGTCGAACTTGCCCGCGTTCGGGCCCTGGTCGGAGGCGCGCGTCTGGTAGGCCCAATACACCCGCTCGCGCAGGCCGCGGTTGTCGGCATAGGTCAGCACCGCCTGCACGCTGGGCTGTTTCAGGGTGACCAGATAGCCGTCCAGACCCTGGTCCGCGGCGTACTGGCGCAGTACCGCGCGGCCGGATTCGGGGATGCCGGCGAGGTCGCGTTCGTCGGTGACGTGCTCGTGCCACGCCTCGCTGGCGTCGAGCACGGCGTTCGAGAATTCGGTGGAAAGCTTGCTCAGCTCCACCCCGATCGCGCGGAAGCGCGAACGCGCCGGTTCCTCCAGCGCCACGCCGGACAGCTTGAAGTCGCGCAGCGCATGTTCGACCAGCGCGCGCTCGGGCCGCGGCAACGCGGCGAAATCCGCCGCCTCGGCCAGCGCCTTCACCGCGGCGTACAGGTCGCGGTTCTGACCCAGCTCGATCGCGTGCTCGGTGAGCTTTTCCTCGGCCGGCCCGTAGACCTTGCGCAGTGCCTCGCTGTCGGCCACCGCGTGCAGATGCGACACCGGCGCCCAGGCCTGCGCCAGACGCTGCTCCAGCCGCTCCTGGGTCAGCATCACGTGGCCGAAGTCGTGCGGCGCGCCAGGTGCGGTCAGCGCGTCGATGCCGGCACGGTAGTCGGCGAGGATGGTGTCGACCGCCGGTTCGACGTGTTCGGGGCGGATCTGCGAGAACGCCGGCAGCGGGTCGGCGGCGAGCAGCGGGTTGTGGTCACTCATGGGCGCTCCTTGGCAGGCCGCCAGCGTGGCGAGCGCGCCGGCCGAAATCAAGCACGGCGGCGCGGTGCCGCTAGAATGGGCCGATGAATCCTCTGCGCAGTTTCAAGGGCATCGTGCCCCGCCTCGGCCAGCGCGTCCGCGTCGACCCCGCCGCCAGCGTGATCGGCGACGTGGTGCTGGGCGACGATGCCTCGATCTGGCCCGGCGCGGTGCTGCGCGGCGACGTCAACCATATCCGCGTCGGCGCGAAGACCAGCATCCAGGACGGCGCCATCGTGCACGTCGCCCACGCCGGCCCATACGGGCCCGGCTACCCGTGCCTGATCGGCGAGGGCGTCACCGTCGGCCACGCCGCGGTGGTGCACGCCTGCACGATCGGCGACTACTGCCTGATCGGCATGCACGCCAGCGTGCTGGACGGCGCGGTGGTGATGAAGCACGGCTTCGTCGGTGCCGGTGCGCTGGTGCCGCCGGGCAAGGTGGTCGGCGAGGGCGAGCTGTGGCTGGGCAACCCGGCGAGGTTCGTGCGCCGGCTCGGCGAGCGCGAGATCGAGCAGCTGCACTACTCGGCCGACCACTACGTGCGGCTGAAGGACGCCTACCTGGCGTCCGCCTGACCGGGTATCACAGTGCACCGCGCGCCGCGTTCGCCTGGCGGATGCGCTCGGCTTCGGTTTCGTGCTGCCGCCGCTCGATGTTGCGTGCGGCGGAGAGCTTGCCGCCGAGCAGCGCCAGGGTGAAGTTGTTGCGGTCGAACTCGCGCAGCAGGTCGATCTCACGGCGCGCCTCGTCCAGGCCCTTCTGGTTGATGGTGCGCTCGATCTCCTCGGCGGCACGCGGGAACGATTCGCGCAGGGCCTCGTTGGCGGTGCGGTTGTCCGGTTCCAGCTGCAGCACGCTCAGGTAGAACTCGAACGCATTGCTGCCGGCCGGCGCGACCAGGCGTCCATCATGCATCGCGTCGCGGGCCAGGCCGAGCAAAATCGTGCTGCCGCTTTGCGCCCCGTCGCCCGGGGCGTCTGCCGGGTCGGCGGACGATGGAATAGCGGCGTCCGACGCGACGTTCGCGCTCGCCCGGCCGTAGCGGAAAATGCCGGCGGCCGCGGCCAGCAAGGCGAGACAGACCAGGGCAAGCATGTAGCGGTGCAATGCGGCGGAGGGGAAACGGAGCATGACACCTGCTGCGCAAACGATGGCCGCGCACTGGAGCCGTCGCCACCGACGCGCTCCCGGCGGTCCGGCCATCATCGCCGGGCCGTGTTGCAACCGTGTGGCGGCCCGCCTCAACGCACCGACGTGGTCACCTCCAGCCGCGCCGGCCAGGCCAGCGCATGGCGGCGGTCGGCACCGCCGCCGGCCCGGCAGAGCTTGTGAAGAAAACCACATCCTGTGGTTTTCTTCGATCGCGAGTCCGGTACACGCCCGGACTCGCTCACATGAAACAGTCACTGGCGTGACTGTTTCATGTTCGGCCATCGGGCAACCGCTCCTGCGTTGCCTCAACTCGGGCATCGGGCAACCGCTCCCTGCGTTGCCTCAACTCGGGCATCCATGCCCTCGCCATGCCCTCGCCGTGGCCGACCTGAGAGGTTGAAAAAATCACAACCTCTCAGGCGAATGCGCTCACGCGCCCTGCTGGCGTAGCGACTGGTACACCGGCTCGGTGTCCGGGCGCTGGCCATGCCACAGCTCGAACGCGTCGGCGGCGGTTTCCACCAGCATGCCGAGGCCGTCGAAGGCATGGCGCGCGCCGGCGGTTTTCGCCCAGGCCAGGAAGCTGGCGGCGGCCGGACCGTAGGACAGGTCATAGCACAGCGCGCGCGCGCCGATCAGCGAGAACGGCAGCTGCAGCGCCACACCGAGCACGCCGGCCGAGGTGGCGTTGACGATCAGGTCGTAGCTGCCGATGCTGGCCAGGTCTTCCCAGTAGCGCGTGTGCGCCCGCGTCGGATCGCCGATCGCGTCGGCCAGCACGTCGGCCGCCCCCGGCGAGCGGTTGACGATGGTCAGCGTCGCCACCCCGGCGTCCAGCAGGCTCCACGCCACGCCATGCGCGGCGCCGCCGGCGCCCAGCAGCAGCGCAGTGTGGCCGCGCAGGTCCACCTCGTGACGCTCGGCGAGGTCGCGCACCAGGCCATCGCCATCGGTGTTGTGTGCGGCCAGCCGGCCGTCGGCCAGCGGAGTCAGCACGTTGGCGCTGCCGGCGCGGGTGGCTGCCGCGCTGCGCTCGTCCGCCAGCGCGAAGGCGGCGGCCTTGTGCGGCAGGGTGACGTTGGCGCCGCGGCCGCCGTCGGCGAAGAACGCTCGCAGCGCCGCGGCAAACCCGGCCGGTTCCACGTCGATCGCGCGGTACGCAAGCTCGATGCCGAACTGCTGCGCGAATGCCTGGTGGATCGGCGGCGACAGCGAGTGACCAATCGGATGGCCGAACACGGCGAACTGGGTGGCTGGCATGAGGACTCCCGGCGGGTGGTTGCGCTCCATTCTACGTGGGCCGTCGCGCGGAAGGTCGCAACCGGTGAGATGGCGACGCGCCAGCCTGCACCCATTCCTCCCGACGAGACCACCGCCATGCGCACGCCAGCCCTGCCTTCCATCCGCCACCAGCGCCTGCTCGGCGCCACCCTGCTGTGGCTGCTCGCCGGCGGCGTGTTGCTGCTGAGTACGCTGGTGCCGGCGTACACCGAGGCGCTCGGCTGGACGCCGGCGTTCTGGCTGCTCGGCGCGCCGCTGGTCGTGCTGCTGGTGCTGGAGCCTTCGCTGTCGCGGCAGCTGCTGGCGCTGTGCCGGCCGCGGCGGCGCATGGTCCGTAGCGCGGTCTGGCATTAGGAGCGCCCCACCCCGACCCTCCCCCGCGTTGCAGGGGAGGGAGCGAATCAACGTCAGTCGGCGGTGTCGCCCCGGCGCTTGCGCTCCATCCGGCGCAGGAACTCCCGCATGACGCGCAGGTACAGCTCCTCGCCGAGGTAGGCATCCTCGACGCCGGCGTCGATCGACGGGTTGTCGTTCACCTCGATCACCACCGGCCGGTTGCCGACCTGCTTCAGGTCCACGCCGTACAGGCCGTCGCCGATCGGCTGGGTCGCCTTCAGCGCCAGCTTGACCACCGCAGCCGGCGCCTCCTTCAGCGCGATGGTCTCGAAGCCGCCGGATTTCGCCGTGCCCTTGGCGCCGTGGTTGTAGATCTGCCAGTGGCCGCGCGACATGTAGTACTTGCAGGCGTAGATCGGTTCGCGGTTGAGCACGCCGATGCGCCAGTCGAATTCGGTGTAGACGTATTCCTGCGCCAGCAGCAGCGCGCTGTGCTGGAACAGTCCGCTGGCCGCGTGCGCCAGCGCCTCCTCGTCCTCGACCTTGACCACGCCGCGCGAGAACGAGCCGTCCGGGATCTTCAGCACCAGCGGGAAGCCGAGCCGGGCCACCACTTCCTTCATGCCCTTGCTGTCGTCGCGGTAGAGAATTTCCGTACGAGGGACCGCCAGCTTGCGCGAGACCATCAGGTCGTTCAGGTAGATCTTGTTGGTGCAGCGCAGGATCGAGCTGGGGTCGTCGATCACCACCATGCCTTCCTTCTCGGCGCGGTGGGCGAAGCGGTAGGTGTGGTTGTCGGACGCGGTGGTCTCGCGGATGAACAGGCCGTCGTATTCAGCCAGCCGCTGGTAGTCGTTCTTGCCGATCGGGTCGACCTCGATGCCGAGTTCCCTGCCGGCGGCCACGAACGCCTTCAGCGCCTTCTTGTTCGACGGCGGCATCTGCTCCTTCGGGTCGACCAGCATCGCCAGGTCGTAGCGGTACTGGCGGCGCGCGCGCGGCTTGCGCCACAACTTGCGCGAGAAGCGGTCGAGCTCCTCGGCGAACGCGTCCTCCTGGGTGTCGACCAGGATGTGCAGGCCGACCGGCTTGATCGAGCTGACCTGCCACACGCGGTCGCGCTCGAACTCGATGCGCAGCAGTGGGCAGGGGAACATTTCGAACACCTGCCGGGCCAGGTCCTGCAGCGCCGGGTAGGCGGTCCCGCCGAAGTAGACCAGGGTGCCGAAGTCGGTGGTGTCGCGGCCGCCGGCCGGCAGGAAGTGGGTGAGCTTCTGGTTGAGGTCGTCGATGTCCAGGCCGTACAGCGAGCGCCGGCGCAGGTCGTTCACCGTGCGCACCGACGGCATCACCTTGTGCCCGCGCGCCTCGGCCAGCAGCGAGACGTAATAGCCGGTGCCGAGGTACTTGTAGCTGCGGCACAGGTTGATCACGTGAGTGCGTTCGTCGTCGCCGCCGACCGGCGTGCGCAGGTAGTCCATCGCGCTCATCACGTCGACCGACGGGTAGTACGAACTCCAGTCCGAAGCTTTTTCGACAACGACGACCAGACGGGTCATGGCACCACTCGGGCGATACGGCGATGACGGGCGCCGCGCGCTAGCGTGACGGCTCTTGCAAAGCGCGCAGTTTGCGCACCGCGCCGGCCAGGCACAAGGGCGGTGCTGAAGCGGGGGTAAACCGCTGCCGCGCGCCGCCGGCTGCGGCTGCTACAGTCCGCGCGTGCCGACCCTGCCGCCACCGCTTCCACAGCCACCCCGCAACGCACCAGCCGGCGCCGCCGGTGTGCGCGTGCGGCGGTCGGTCACGACCGACCTCGACGCGCTGGTCGCGCTGGAACTGCGCAGCTTCGACGGCGACCGGCTGAGCCGCGCGCAATATCGCCGGCACCTGGACAGCGACTCCGCCTTGGTGCTGGTGGCCAGCGCCAATCACCACCTGCTCCTCGGCAGCGCCGTGCTGTTCTTCCGCAAGGGCAGCCGCATGGCGCGGCTGTACTCGCTGGCCACCGCGCCGGAAGCGCGCGGCCGGGGCGTCGGCACCGCGCTGCTGGCCGCGGTGGTCGACGCCGCGCGGCGCCGCGGCTCGCGCGCATTGAAACTGGAAGTACGCACCGACAACGCCGCCGCGATCCGCTTGTACGAACGCCACGGCTTCCGCCGCAGCGGCCGCTACGCGCACTACTACGAAGACGGCGCCGATGCCTGGCGCTATGAGCAGACGCTCGGCTGACCCACGCGACGGTGTGCCAGATCGGCCATACGCAGCCTGATGTACATCAGGTCGCGCATGGCTCGTCGCCGTCACAATGGGGGGAACGCCGGCGTCGTGGCTGGCCGGGACCGCGGCAATCGCACCGCGGTTTCCCGCGCGCCACGCGCGCCCGGCAAGCGGCAGCTGCCGACCGCTCCGGACCCACGCGCTCGTCCGGCGCCGATGGCGCGGCCGCTCCCGCAACGGAATCCCGATGGCCGCCACCGCGCAAGCACAACCGAACATTGCCCTGGTCAAATACTGGGGCAAACGCGACACGAGCTTGAACCTGCCGGCCACCGGCTCCTTGTCGGTCACCCTGGACGCGCTGTGGACGCGCACCCGGGTCGAGTTCGATGCGTCGCTGCGGCATGACGAGCTGCGCCTGAACGGGGTGGAAGACCCGGCAACGCTGGCCCGGGCCAGCGCCTGCCTGGATCTGCTGCGGCGGCGCGCCGGCACCGCGCAGCGCGCGCGGATCGACACGCGCAACAATTTTCCCACCGCGGCGGGACTGGCTTCCTCGGCATCCGGCTTCGCGGCGCTGGTGGTGGCGGCCGATGCCGCACTCGGCCTCGCGCTGGACCGCCAGACTCTGTCCTTGCTGGCCCGGCAGGGTTCGGGTTCGGCGGCGCGCTCGCTGTTCGGCGGGTTCGTCAGCATGGCCGCCGGCCAGCGCGCCGACGGCGCGGACGCGGTCGCGCAACCCCTGCTCGACGCCGCCGCATGGCCGCTGGCGGTGGTCGTCGCGGTGACCTCGGATCGCCGCAAGCACGTCGGCTCGGGCACTGGCATGGAGCGCAGCCGCCGCACGTCGCCGTTCTACCTGGCGTGGGTGGACGGCGCGGCGGCGGACCTGGCGGCCGCGCAGCGCGCGGTACAGGCGCGCGACTTCGCCGCGCTGGCCGAGCTGAGCGAGCACAACTGCCTGAAGATGCATGCGGTGATGCAGTCCAGCCGGCCGCCGCTGCTGTACTGGAACGGCGCCACCGTCGACTGCATGCAGCGTATTCGCGCCTTGCGCGAGGACGCGGGCGAGCAGGTCTTCTTCACGGTCGATGCCGGCGCCCAGGTGAAGGCCGTCTGCACGCCGGACGCGATGCCCCGGATCGCCGCCGCGCTGGCCGAGCTGCCCGGCGTCACACAGCTGCTGAGCAGCCGGCTGGGCGAAGGTGCACGGCGGCTCGACGACAGCGAGGCGCCCTGATGCGCGTGCTGGCTTCGGCGCCGGGCAAGCTGGTGATCGCCGGTGAATACGCGGTGCTGGAGGGCGCTCCCGCGCTGGTCCTGGCGATCGATCGCCGGGCACGCGTGGTGCTGGAAGACACCGACGGCAGCGGTTACGAGATCACGGCGCCCGGGCTCGGCATCGATGCCGCGCACGGCCGGCTGGATGCGGCCGGACGGATCATCTGGCCGGCGCTGGATGCGGCGGCGAGCGCATCGCTGCGGCTGGTCGGCGCCATTCTGGAAACGCTCGGTGCGGAGGACCGGCCGCCGCCGTTCCGCGCCAGCCTGGACACCCGCGCGTTCCACGCCGGCGGCGATGGCCGGCGGAAGCTCGGCCTGGGTTCCAGCGCGGCGCTGACGGTGGCGCTGGCCAGTGCGATCCGTGCGCTGGGCCGGCGCGCTGCGCCGTCCCTCGACACGCTGCTCGCGGCGCACCGCCGGGCGCAGGGCGGCCACGGCAGCGGGCTGGACGTCGCCGCCAGCCTGACCGGCGGCCTGCTGCTCTATCGGCTGCACGACGGGCAGCCACGGATCGCGCCGGCGACATGGCCGCACGGACTGGAGTGGTGCTGCGTGTGGTCCGGCCGGCCGGCCTCGACCGGCGTCTTCCTGCAGCGGCTGGCCGCCTGGCGCGCGCAGGCGCCGGCGCGCCACGCCGCGGCGATGCGCGAGCTCGGCGACTGCGCCACGGCGGCCGCCGGTGCGGCCAGCGCCGCCGCGCTGCTCGAGGCGGTGTCCGCTTGCGCCCAGGCGCTGGATCGCCTGGGCGCGGCCAGCGGCCTGGACATTTTCAGCCCCGAGCACCGCGCACTGGCCACGCTGGCAGCGCGCCTGGGGGTTGCCTACAAGACCTGCGGCGCCGGCGGCGGCGACATCGGCATCGCGCTGGCCACCGACGCCGCGCGCCTGCAAGCCTTCCGGCAGGCCGCCAGCGCCGCCGGCTTTCCCGTGCTCGAGCTACGCCCGGCCGTTGCCGCCAGCGTGCAGGTGCACTGATTCAACCGACCTATCCAGGAAAACCCACGTGGACTCGATACCCGCAACCGGGCAGGCCGACTCGCCTGCCGCAACCCAGGCCGACGACACGCCGCGCGATCACGCGACGAGTGCGCCCGACCATCCCGCCCGCCTGCCCGGCTTCCATCGGCTGGCGGTGACCGAGCGGCTGCAGCTGCTGCGCAGCCGCGGGCTGCTGACGCAGGCCGACCACCGCGCGCTGACCAGCGGCGCGCAGCGGCTGGAGCCGGCGCAGGCCGACAAGATGATCGAGAACGTCATCGGCGTGATGGGGCTGCCGGTGGGGCTGGGCCTGAATTTCCTGATCAACGGCAAGGACTACGTGGTGCCGCTGGTGGTCGAGGAGCCGTCGATCGTGGCCGCGCTGAGCGCCGCCGCCAAACTGGTGCGCGGCAGCGGCGGCTTCACCACCGCGAGCACCCGCCCCTTGCTGATCGGCCAGGTCCAGCTGACCGGCCTGGCCCACTCGGGCAAGGCGCGCACGGCCTTGCTGCAGCGGCGTGACGAGATCATCAACCTGGCCAACAGCCTGCACCCGAACATGGTCGCACGCGGCGGCGGCGTGGCGGACGTCGAGGTACTGATCCACGCCGCGCCGGACGGCGGCCCCGACATGGTGGTGCTGCACCTGCTGGTCGACACCTGCGATGCGATGGGCGCCAACCTGGTCAACACCATGTGCGAGGGCGTGGCCCCGCTGGCGGAGGCGATCACCGGCGGCAAGACCTGCCTGCGCATCCTGTCCAACCTGACCGACCGCGCGCTGGTGCGCGCCAGCGCGGTGATCCCGACGCATGCGCTGGCGGGCAAGGGCCACGATGGCGGGCAGGTGCGCGACGGCATCATCCTGGCCAACGATCTGGCCCGGGTCGACCCGTACCGCGCCGCGACCCACAACAAGGGCATCATGAACGGCGTGGACGCGGTGGCGCTGGCCACCGGCAACGACTGGCGCGCACTGGAGGCGGCGGTGCACGCCTATGCCGCGCGCGGCCAGGGTTATCGCGCGCTGACCCGCTGGTCGCGCAACGCGCAGGGCGACCTGGTCGGCAGCATCGAGTTGCCGCTCAAGGTCGGCACCGTGGGTGGTTCGCTGCAGGCGAACCCGATGGTGGCGATCAACCACCGCCTGCTGGGTTCGCCCGGCGCGCGCGAGCTCGCCGAGGTGATGGCGGCCGTCGGCCTGGCGCAGAACTTCTCCGCCCTGCGTGCGCTGGTCACCGACGGTATCCAGCAGGGCCACATGACCCTGCACGCGCGCAGCGTGGCGCTGGCAGCCGGCGCCACGCCGGAGATGTTCGAGCAGGTGGTGGAACGCCTGCTGGCCGACGGCGAAATCAAGCTGTGGAAGGCGCAACTGATCGTGGCCGAGCTGGGCGGGCAGGCGGCGCCGGGGCAAGCGGCCCGCGGCAACCGGCGGACCGGTACGCAGGAATGGGCGGCCGGCCACGGCAAGGTGATCCTGCTCGGCGAACATGCCGTGGTGTACGGTCGCCACGCGATCGCCGCGCCATTGCCGCTGGCGATCCGCGCGCACGTGGAGGACGCGCGCGACGGCACCACGCTGCTGATCCCGCGCTGGGGCGTCGAGCAGCGACTGCAGCAGCCGGCGCGGCCGGGTTCCTTCCTGCAGTCCCTGACCTTGCTGCTGGAGCGCCTCGGCCTGGCTCGGCGCGCGCTGCGCATCCAGGTGG
The DNA here is from genome assembly GCF_058789735.1 of Rhodanobacter sp. FW106-PBR-R2A-1-15. Lineage (NCBI taxonomy): Bacteria > Pseudomonadati > Pseudomonadota > Gammaproteobacteria > Lysobacterales > Rhodanobacteraceae > Rhodanobacter > Rhodanobacter sp. FW106-PBR-R2A-1-15. Next base: position 85,311 of record NZ_JBYTEM010000012.1, read on the forward strand.
TGCCGGAGATGCCCCGAGCGATGGGCCTGGGCGGCTCGGCGGCGCTGGCGGTGGCGGTGATCCGCACACTCGATCGGCACTGCGCGCTGGGTCTCGACGACGCCAGCGTCTGCGCGCTCGCCTTCGAGTGCGAGAAGATCGCCCACGGCACGCCCTCGGGCATCGACAATACGGTCGCCACCCACGGCCAGGCGCTGCTGTACCGGCGTGGCGAGCCGGCGACGATCCGCCCGCTCGCGCTGAAACAGCCGCTGCCACTGGTGATCGGCCTGAGCGGCAGCGAGAGCCTGACCGCCCGGATGGTGGCGCGCGTACGCCAGGCGTGGCTGCAGCATCCGGCGCGGTACGAGCGCATCTTCGACGAAATCGACGTGCTGACCCGGCACGCGCTCGACGCGCTGGAAGCGCACGACCTGGGCGAGCTCGGCGAACTGATGAACATCTGCCAGGGCCAGCTGAACGCGCTGCAGGTGTCCAGCCGCGAGATCGAGGAACTGGTCCAGCTGGCGCGCGAGCACGGCGCCGCGGGCGCCAAGTTGACCGGCGGCGGTGGTGGCGGCGCGGTAATTGCGCTGTGCCCCGATGGCGGTGCGCGCGTGGCCCGGGCGATGCGCGACGCCGGCTACCAGGCGCTGGAGGTGTCCTTTGGCTGACGCGTCGCTACGCCACCCCACGGTCTCCTCCGAAGCCGAGCAGCTGATCCTGGTCGACGCCGACGATCGCACGGTCGGCTACGCCAGCAAGGCGGCCGCCCACGATGGTCGCGGCCAGCGCCATCGCGCCTTCTCGCTGTTCATCTTCAACGGGCACGGCGAGCTGCTGTTGCAGCAGCGCAGCCGCGGCAAACGACTGTGGCCCGGTTACTGGGCCAACAGCTGCTGCAGCCACCCGCGCCGGGGCGAAAGCATGGAGCAGGCCACCGAACGGCGCCTGCAGCAGGAGTTGGGCATGCGCTGTCCGCTGCGCTACCTGTTCAAGTTCGAATACCAGGCCGATTACCGCGGGCTCGGCGCCGAACATGAATTGTGCTGGGTCTACGCCGGCACCTGCACGCAGCCGGTGCGCGCCAATGCCACGGAGGTCGAGGCCTGGCGCTTCGTGGCGCCGGCCGCACTCGATCGCGAGATCGCCCGCGACCCGGAGCGCTTCACGCCGTGGCTGAAGCTCGAATGGGCGCAACTGCGCCGCGATCCGGCGCTGTCGGCCTGCCTCAGCCCCCCAGCGGGTGGCTGATTTTTTCCGCGGTCGCGGCATCCGGCCGCGCCACCAGCGCACCGGTGCGCATCAGGCTCACTGCGTAGTGCCCGCCATCGACCAGCGGCAGGAACGCACCGCTGCCGTAGACGGTGTCGATCTCCGGCACCCAGCGCGGGTACTGCTTTTGCAGGTTGAGCAGGTCGAACGCGCCGGCTTCGCCGAAGCCGATCACCGTGCGCGGTGCCGCGGCTTCCTGCGCGGGATCATCGTAGCGGCCGGACAGCCGGTCGAGCCGGTACAGCGGCGGTACGCCGGCCAGCAGGGCCGGCAGTTTCCACTTCAGCACGATCGCCTCGACGCGCCAGGCGTCGCCGGCCAGCCGCAGCTGGCGCATGCTGCCGTCGGGCCAGCTGAGGGTGAGCGCCCAGCGTTGCGGCGACAGGATGCGCGCGTCGATCTCGACCACCGGCGCTTCTTCGCCGAGCAGTCGATAGCCGCGCAGGGCGAGTCCGGCACCGGCCAGCAGCAGGGTCAGCGCGAAGGCGCTCACGCACAGCAGCGCACGCCAGCTGGCAGCCAGATGCCGGCCATCCTGCAGGCGCTGGCGCAGCGCCACCAGCTGCACCAGGGTGATCAATGCAAACACCGCCGCCAGCACCAGCAGCACGGTCATCGGCATGCGCAGCAGCGCGCTCCAGTCCATCGTCATCACCTCGTTGCCGCGTCGTGCACTTCGTATGCGCATCATAACGGGCGATGCCGCGGCCGACCCGTCGCGCCTCGCTATACTGCCTCCGTCTTCAGGAATCCCGACCATGCGCCGATCCTTCTTGCTGCTGCCGTTCTGCCTCGCCATCGCCACGCTTGCCGGCTGCGGCAACAAGGGGCCGCTGGTGCTGCCGTCGCGTCAACCCGCGGCGGCATCGACCACGGTGAAACCGGCGGTGCCCGCGGTGCCGGCCAGCGTCGTTGACCCGGCGGCCGGCCAGCACTGAGCGGCGGCCGTCCATGCAATTGCGCTTCTGGAAGATGCACGGCATCGGCAACGACTTCGTCGTGCTGGATTGCCGCCACGGCGGCTTTCCGCTGGACGCGGCGCAGATCCGTGCGTTGGCCGACCGTCATACCGGGGTGGGCTTCGACCAGCTGCTGAGCATCGAGCCGGCGCGCAACCCGGCCTGCGCGTTCTACTACGGCATCTGGAACGCCGACGGTTCACCGTCCGGCCAGTGCGGCAACGGCGTGCGCTGTGTGGCGACGTGGCTGCATCGTGCCGGTGCGCTGGCGATCGGCCAGGACGTGATGATCGAGAGCCCGTCCGGCCCGGTGACGGTACGCCCGCTCGGCGCCAACCAGGTCACCGTGGACATGGGCGAGCCGGTGTTCGAACCCGCGCGGATTCCGTTCGCGGCCGACGCCGTGGCCGACCGCTACGCGATCGACCTGGCCGGCAAGACGTTGGACATCGGCGCGGTGTCGATGGGCAACCCGCATGCGGTGGTGGCGGTGGACGACCTCGCCGACCCCGCGCTGCAGCGGCTCGGCCCTCTGCTGACGAAACATCCGCGCTTCACGCAGGGCGCCAACGCCGGCTTCGTGCAACGGCTGGATCGCAGCCACCTGCGCCTGCGCGTGCACGAACGCGGCGCCGGCTGGACCCTGGCCTGCGGCACCGGCGCCTGCGCCGCGATGGCGGTACTGCGCCGGCGCGGCGAGGTCGACGACGCGGTGGCGGTCGAGCTGCCCGGCGGCACGCTGCGCATCGACTGGGCTGGCCCCGGCCACACGCTGTGGATGACCGGCCCGGCGGCGTTCGCGTTCGAGGGCGAGTGGCCGGTTCCGGCCGTCGACTGACGCCACGGTTGAAGCGCGCCCGCGTCCATCGCACACTCCGGCCGGATGGCGCGCTTCCTTCGCGCGCTCCGCAACGCTTCGAGGATTCTCGCGCATGACTGCCACCCTGCTTGATGACGCCACCCAGGCCCGCGTGGTGGCCGCCTACCTGAAGCACCATCCGGAATTCCTCAGCGAATACCCGGAGCTGGCCGCCAGGCTGACCATGCCGCGTGGACAGGGTGCAGTGTCGTCGCTGGCGGTGTACCAGTTGCAGAGCCTGCGCGACAAGAACGCTGAACTCGAACGCCAGCTGGCCGAGCTGATCGCGATCGCCGCCGAGAACGAGAAGCTGATGGAGCGCGTGCACGCGCTCACCGTGGCGCTGCTGCGCGCGAACACGATGGAGGTCACCGCACGCACGGTGGTCGCCAAGCTCAGCGCGGATTTCCACACCGAGCAGGTGCGCCTGCTGCTGTTCGGCGACGAGCCGCGGCTACCGCGCGCGGACTGGCTGCAGCAGATTCCCGGCGGCGTCGCCGCACTGCCTGAGTTCAGCGAGTTCCTGCAGAAGAACGAGCCGGTTTCCGGTCGCCTGTCCGCCGAGAAGCTCGAACGGCTGTTCGGCGTCGACGCCGGGCAGATCCGCTCGGTCGCGATGATGCGCCTGGGCGACTGCGGCATCCTGGCGATCGGCAGCGCCAACCCGGACCGCTTCCAGCCCGGCATGGGCACGCTGTTCCTGAAGATGATCTCGGCCACCATCACCGCCGCGCTGGCCCGCTCGCGGGATGTTTCCTGAGCCGGCCATGCCCCCCGCACAACAGGTCGAGCAGTGGCTGGCCCGCCTCGCCGGCGAGCGGCATGCCTCGCCGCACACGCTGGCCGGCTACCGCCGCGACCTGGCCAAGCTGCTGCGCTTCATGCAGCAACAGCAGCTGGCCGCGTTCGATGCGCTGGACGCGAACCGGATGCGCACGTTCATCGCCGGCGAGCATCGCGCCGGGCTGGCGCCGAAGAGCCTGCAGCGCCTGCTGTCCTCCTGCCGCAGCCTGTTCCGCCAGCTCACCCGCGAAGGCCGGCTGACAAATGATCCGCTGCTCGGCGTACGCGGCCCGAAGGTGCGCCGCAAGCTGCCGCAGGTGCTCGACGTGGACGAGGCCACCGCGCTGGTCGAGACCGACAGCGGCGGCCAGCTCGCCGTGCGCGATCGCGCGATGCTGGAGCTGTTCTATTCCAGCGGGCTGCGCCTGTCCGAACTGGTCGGCCTGCACTGGCTCGACCTCAACCTCGACGACGGCGAGGTACGCGTGCTCGGCAAAGGCAGCAAGACCCGCATCGTGCCGGTCGGCCGCCACGCCGTCGCCGCGCTGCGCGCGCTCGGCGCGGCCGAGGGCATACCGGCGGACGGCCCGGTATTCCGCGGTCGCGGCGGTGCGCCGATCAATCCGCGCACGGTGCAGCTGCGCATGAACAAGCTGGCACTGCAGCAAGGCATCCCGAAGCACATCCACCCACACCTGCTGCGCCATACCTTCGCCAGCCACATGCTGGAGTCCTCCGGTGACCTGCGCGCGGTGCAGGAACTGCTCGGCCACGCCGACATCGCCACCACCCAGATCTATACCCATCTGGATTTCCAGCACCTGGCGAAGGTGTATGACGCCGCGCATCCGCGGGCCAAACGCAAGCCGTGACGCCCGACGCTCCCTCCCTGCTTGCAGGGGAGGGCTGGGGTGGGGTGCTCTTGATCTGAAGGTCAAAAGCCTTACCCCCCCCAACCTCCCCCTGCAAGCAGGGGGAGGAGCAGAAGCTCGACATTGAAGCGTTCCCTCTGCGGCCCCATCTCATCCGCTCAAACATCTTCTTGCGGAGCCCCCATGGAATCCTTCCACGCCACCACCATCGTCTGCGTGCGCCGCGGTGGCCGCGTCGTGATCGGCAGCGACGGCCAGGTCACGCTGGGCAACACGGTGATGAAGGGCAACGCGCGCAAGGTGCGCCGGCTGGGCAAGGCGGGCGAGGTGGTGGCCGGGTTTGCCGGCGCCACTGCCGACGCCTTCACCCTGTTCGAGCTGTTCGAGCAGAAGCTCGAGAGGCACAACAACAACCTCACCCGCGCCGCGGTGGAGATGGCCAAGGAATGGCGCACCGACCGCCGCTTCGGCCGGCTCGAGGCGATGCTGGCGGTGGCCGACCGGGAAACCTCGCTGCTCATCTCCGGCAACGGCGACGTGGTGGAACCCGAACACGGCCTGATCGCGATCGGCTCCGGCGGCCCGTTCGCCCAGTCCGCCGCGATGGCCCTGCTGGAAAACACCGAACTGGACGCGCGCACCATCGTCGAGAAGGCATTGAAGATCGCCGGCGACATCTGCATCTACACCAACCACAACGTGTCGATCGAAGAACTGTAAGCCGCCTCGACCCCACATCGTCATTCCGGTGAAGGCCGGAATCCAGCGCCTATCACGGCAACGACGCTGGATCCCGGCTTTCGCCGGGATGACGGCTGAAAAACCCTCTTTCCGGTGATCTCATGTCTGAATTGACCCCCCGCGAAATCGTCAACGAACTCGACCGCTACATCATCGGCCAGCACGACGCCAAGCGCGCGGTGGCGGTGGCGCTGCGCAGCCGCTGGCGGCGCATGCAGCTGCCGGCGGAGATGCGCAACGAGGTCACCCCGAAGAACATCCTGATGATCGGCCCCACCGGCGTGGGCAAGACCGAGATCGCACGGCGCCTGGCCACGCTGGCCAACGCGCCGTTCGTCAAAGTCGAGGCAACCAAGTTCACCGAGGTAGGCTACGTGGGCAAGGACGTGGAGTCGATCATCCGCGATCTCGCCGACGTGGCCTACAAGCTGACCCGCGAGCAGGCGGCCAAGCGCGTGCGCAGCCAGGCCGAGGACCGCGCCGAGGACCGCATCCTCGACGCGCTGCTGCCGCGCCGGCAGACGCCGACCGACTGGAGCCACGACCCCGCGCCGACGACCGACAGCGACACCCGCCAGAAGCTGCGCAAGCAGCTGCGCGAGGGCGCGCTGGACGAGCGCGAGATCGAGCTGGATTTCGCCATGAACGTGGGCGTGGAGATCATGTCGCCGCCGGGCATGGAGGAGATGGGCGCGCAGCTGCGCCAGATGTTCCAGAACATCGGCGGCGCCAAGACGCAGAGCCGCAAGCTGGCGATCAAGCTGGCGCGGCCGCTCTTGATCGACGAGGAGGCCGGCAAGCTGCTCAACGACGAGGAGGTGCGCGCGCAGGCGGTGGAGGCGGCCGAGCAGAACGGCATCGTGTTCATCGACGAGATCGACAAGGTGGCCCAGCGCTCCGACCACGGCCATGCCGGAGTCAGTCGAGAGGGCGTGCAGCGCGACCTGCTGCCGCTGGTGGAAGGCTCCACCGTATCGACCAAGTACGGTCCGCTGAAGACCGACCACATGCTGTTCATCGCCTCCGGTGCGTTCTCGCTGGCCAAGCCGTCGGACCTGATCCCCGAGCTGCAGGGCCGCCTGCCGATCCGGGTGGAGTTGAGCGCACTGTCGGTGGATGACTTCAAGCGCATCCTGCGCGAGCCGCACAACGCGCTGACCAAGCAGTACGTGGCCCTGCTCGGCACCGAGGGCGTCACCATCGAGTTCACCGACTCGGGCATCGACCGGCTGGCCGAGGTCGCGTTCCAGGTGAACGAGCGCACCGAGAACATCGGCGCCCGCCGCCTGCATACCGTGATGGAGCGCCTGCTGGAGAAGATTTCCTATGAGGCTGCGGACAAATCCGGCGAAAAGTACCTCATCGACGCCGAACATGTGGATAAAAGCCTGGGTGGCCTGGCCAAGGACGAAGACCTCAGTCGCTACATCCTCTGAACAAGCGGGTCAGGCCGATCTGCTAAAATGAGCATTGTGAACAACGTTATTGAACTGAAGAACACCGGCCAGCGCGCCCAGTTGCGCGAGGCGCAGCAGAAACAGACGCTGGTGCGGTTGTGGCGCGAGGAGCTTGAGCACGGCAGCTTCTGCGGCTACGTGGGCGGGGTAGGGCGCGAATTCTTCCTGCTCTGGGTGGTCGGCGACGGCATCAGCTACGACGGCATGTACGTGATGCGCCACCGCGACGTCACCGAACTGGAAGCTCCGGACAAACATCACGCCTTCATGCAGAAGGCGCTGGCGCTGAAGCAGATCCTGCCGCGCATGCCGCGCGGCTTCCCGCTGGACAGCATCCGCGAGGTGATCCAGGCCGCCGGCGCGCAGGCGCCGGTGATCGGCGTGCACGTGGACAGCGAGGACGAGGACGAGGTCTGCTACATCGGCCGCCTGATCGATGTCGAGGAAGACGGCTTCAACCTGCAGGAACTGAGCCCCGACGCGGAATGGATGCGCGAGCCCTCGTTCTTCTCCTGGGACGAGGTCTCCACCGTCAGCATCGAGGACAGCTACGCGCAGTCCCTGCTCGCCGTGGCCGGCCCCGCGCCGGCCCTGCTGCCCGGCGACACCGGCATCGGTCGCGTCCCGTCGCCTTGACTGAGTTCTGCTCCCTCCCCTGCAAAGCAGGGGAGGGTCGGGGTGGGGTTGCTCTTCGCTTCCTCTTTCGCGAAACCATCGCGGCTGCAACCACGCCTGCCAGCCACAGCGGTTAAGCTCTCCCTCCGTCGTGAAACCGGCGCAGAGGAGCAACCAATGACGCGCATCGTCGTCGTGGGCAGCATCAATATGGACCTGGTCACCCAGGCGCCGCGCTTCGTCGGCCCCGGCGAGACCATCCTCGGCGACCGCTTCCTCACCGTGCCCGGCGGCAAGGGCGCCAACCAGGCAGTGGCTGCGGCGCGGCTGGGCGCCGAGGTGGCGCTGGTCGGCGCACTCGGCCGTGACGCGTTCGGCGACCTGCTGCATGCCGGCCTCGTCGCCGAACGTGTCGGCCTGGATCACGTCGCGCGCCTCGACCACAGCGCCAGCGGCACCGCCTCGATCACCGTCGCCGGCGGCGAGAACCAGATCATCGTGGTGCCGGCCGCGAACGCCCTCGTCACATCCGCGCAGGTCGAAGCGGCGCAGTCGCTGATCGGGCGCGCCGATGCCGTGCTGGTGCAGATGGAGATCCCGCTGGACACGGTGGAAGCCACCCTGCGCCTGGGCCACCGCCTCGGCGTGCCGGTGATCCTCAACCCCGCTCCTGCGCAGAAACTGCCGACCGACTGGCTGCAACTCCCCCGCTACGTCACCCCGAACCAGCACGAACTGGCCATCCTGCTTGGCGCCGATCCGCACGAGGATTTCCGTGATCTGATGCGGCGCTCGCCCTGCCCCGTGGTACTCACCCGCGGCGGCGAAGGCGCGTGGTACCGCGAAGGGGGCAAGCCCGTCCACCAGCACGGCTTCAGCGTCGAGGTGGTCGACAGCACCGGCGCCGGCGACACCTTCAACGCCGCGCTGGCGGTGTTCCTGCACGAAGGCCTGCCCGCCGCGGTGCGTAAGGCCTGCGCCGCCGCCGCGCTGTCGGTCACCCGGCTCGGCGCCCAGGGCGGCATGCCCAGCCTGCGCGAGATGAATGCTTTCCTCGCGCAGCAGGGCGATTGATCACTTGCCGATGCAGAAGCTGGAGAAGATGGCCCCGAGCAGATCGTCGCTGCTGTAGGCGCCGGTGATCTCGCCCAGCGCGTGCTGGGCCTGGCGCAGGTCCTCGGCGGCGAGTTCGCCGGCGCGGCTGGTGGCGAGCACGGCAGCAGCGTGGGCGAGATGAGCGCGCACGCTTTCCAGGGCGACCACATGGCGGCGACGCGCGCTGAAGGCGCCTTCGCCGACGCTGGCACCGGCGAGTTGCTTCAAATGTTCGCGCACGGCGTCCAGGCCTTCGCCGGTTTTCGCCGAGGCCCACAGCCAGCGGATGCCGTCGCGGGTCTCCGCGTGCGGCGCGGCGTGGGCGAGGTCGATCTTGTTGATGAGCACGAGGCGTTCGGCGCCGGCGGGCAGGACGTCGAGCAGGGCGAGGTCGGCGGCGGCGTGGGCCGCGTCGGTGACCAGCAGCGCGGCGTCGGCGCGGGCGAGCTCCCCATGCGCGCGGCGCACGCCTTCGCGTTCGACTTCATCTTCCGTCTCGCGCAAGCCGGCGGTGTCGGCCAGTTCCAGGGTGATGCCATCGAGGCTCAAGGTTTCGCGCAGCACGTCGCGGGTAGTGCCGGGAATCGCGGTGACGATGGCGCGCTCGCTGCCGGCCAGTGTGTTCAGCAGGCTGGACTTGCCGGCGTTGGGGCGGCCCACGATGGCCACCTTGAGGCCGTCGTTCAAGCGTACGCCGCGTTGCGCTTCGCGCAGCAGCTCGGTCAGTTCGGCGCGCAGGTTGTCGAGTTGGACGGTGATGGCCGGGTCGGCGAGGAAGTCGATTTCCTCCTCGGGGAAGTCGATCGCCGCCTCGATATGCACGCGCAACGCGATCAGCGATTGCAGCAAGGCATCGACCTTGCGCGAGAACACGCCTTCCATCGACCGCAGCGCGGCGCGCGCGCCGGCCTGCGAGCGGGCCGCGATCAGGTCGGCGACCGCTTCGGCCTGGGCCAGGTCGAGCTTGCCGTTCAGGAACGCGCGTTCGGTGAATTCGCCGGGACGCGCCAGCCGCGCGCCGAGCTCGCACACGCGGCGCAGCAGCGCATCGAGCAGCACCTGGCTGCCATGGCCCTGCAGTTCCAGCACGTGTTCCCCGGTGTACGACGCCGGCGCAGGGAAATGCAGCAGCAGGCCATGGTCGATCAGCTCACCCACGCCGTCGTGGAAGGCGGCGAAGTGCGCGTGACGTGGCTGCGGCGCACGGCCGAGCAGGGCCCGCGCGATCGCCGGTGCCGCCGGCCCGGACACGCGCAGCACCCCCACGCCGGCGACGCCCGGTGCGCTGGCGATAGCGGCGATGGTGTCGGCAGGCTGGCTCATGCGCGGTGACGAACGTGGTCGGTGAATCGGACATCAAGGCCTAAGGAGCGCACCCTGTCCACAAGGGACTTCCTTCGGTCGTGCGCGATGCTCTGATGTTGAACGGAGCCAAGAGCATCGCGCACAGGGTGCGCTTGTATGTTTGGTCCCGGCAAGCGAGAAAGAGCTTGCCGGGGTGG
>NZ_JBYTEM010000013.1:0-93335 GCF_058789735.1 Rhodanobacter sp. FW106-PBR-R2A-1-15
GGATTCGGGATTCGGGATTCGGGATTCGGGATTCGGGATTCGGGATTCGGGATTCGGGATTCGGGATTCGGGATTCGCAAGAGCCTGCTCGTACCTTCACTCCTGTCTCCGGTGCCCCCTGCCCATATCAAGCCCCGGCTTTTCCCTTCTCCCTCCGGGAGAAGGTGCCCGGAGGGCGGATGAGGGTGCGGGCGGAGCGTGGGGCCCACGCAACCGCACTCCAGCTCCTCCCTGAAGGGAGGGAGTCGAACGGCGCAGGGGTTCGCGAACTGGCGCCGGGAGAAGATACGCTGCTGGTGCTCAGGCGGGCGCGTTGATCACCGCCAGGAAGTCGCGGCCGTAGCGCTTGAGCTTGGCCTCGCCCACGCCGCTGACCCCGGCCAGCTCGTCCTCGTTGGCCGGCATGGCGCGCAGCATCGCCAGCAAGGTGGCGTCGTGGAACACCACGTACGGCGGCACGCCCTGCTGCTTCGCCAGTTGCGTGCGCAAGGTGCGCAGCGCGTCCCACAAGTCCTGTTCGTAGGCCTCGATGCCGAGGCTGCCGCCGCCTTTACCGGATGTGACCAGCGTGCTGTCACGGCGGCGCCGGCTGGCGCGCTCGGGACGGGCATCCTCGCGCAGCCTCACCTGGCGGCCGCCGCTGAGCACGCTGCGGCTGGCGGCGGTGAGGCGCAGCGTGCCGTAGCCTTCGGCGTCGGCCTCCAGCAGGCCGGCGGCGAGCAGCTGGCGGAATACCGAGCGCCACTGCTTCTCGTCGAGATCGGCGCCGATACCGAAGGTGCTGAGCCGGTGGTGGTCGAGGGCGAGCACGCGCTCGGTTTCCTCGCCGCGCAGCACGTCGATGACGTGGCCGGAGCCGAAGCGCTGGCCGGTGCGGTACACCGCCGACAGCGCCTTCTGCGCCGGCACCGTGGCGTTCCAGGTCTTCGGCGGCGCGACGCAGTTGTCGCAATGGCCGCAAGCGCCGGGGTGGCTTTCGCCGAACGCGCCCAGTAGCAGCTGGCGGCGGCAGTCGGTGGCCTCGGCATACGCCAGCAGCGATTCCAGCTTCTGCCGCTCGACCCGCTTGCGCTCGTCGTCCGATTCGGACTGCGCGATCATCTGGCTCATGGTGACCACGTCGGACAGGCCGTAGATCATCCACGCTTCGGCCGGCAGCCCGTCGCGGCCGGCGCGGCCGGTCTCCTGGTAGTAGCCCTCGATGCTGCGCGGCAGGTCCAGGTGCGCCACGAAGCGCACGTCGGGCTTGTCGATGCCCATGCCGAACGCGACGGTGGCCACCATCACCACGCCGTCCTCGCGCAGGAAGCGCTGCTGGTTCTTCGCGCGGGTGGCCGCGTCCAGCCCGGCGTGGTACGGCAGCGCCTCGACGCCCGCCTCGGCCAGCCATGCGGCGGTGTCGTCCACCTTGCGCCGGCTGAGGCAGTACACGATGCCGGACTCGCCGCGGTGACCCTGCAGGAATTCGGCGAGCTGACGCTTCGCGTTGTGGCGCAGGCCGACCCGGTAGCCGATGTTCGGCCGGTCGAAGCTGGAGACGAAGCGCCGCGCCTCCTGCAGCGCCAGCCGCTCGACGATCTCCTCGCGCGTGCGCGGATCGGCGGTGGCGGTGAGCGCGATGCGTGGCACCTGCGGGAAACGCTGGTGCAGCACCACCAGCTCGCGGTACTCGGGGCGGAAGTCGTGGCCCCACTGCGACACGCAGTGCGCCTCGTCGATCGCGAACAGCGCCACCTCGATGCTTTCCAGCAGGCCCAGGAAACGCGACGTGAGCAGCCGCTCGGGCGCGACGTAGAGCAGGTTCAGCTCGCCGGCCAGCAGCTGGCGCTCCACCTCGCGCTGCGCTGCCGCGCCCAGGCTGGAGTTGAGATAGGCGGCGGCCACGCCGGCTTCGCGCAAGGCATCCACCTGGTCCTGCATCAGCGCGATCAGCGGCGACACCACGATGCCGGTGCCCTGGCGCAGCAGCGCGGGAATCTGGTAGCACAGCGACTTGCCGCCGCCGGTGGGCATCAGCACCAGCGCGTCGCCGCCCTCGGCAAGATGCTCGACCACGGCCTGCTGCTGGCCGCGGAAACTGGGATAACCGAAAATGCTTTGCAGCAGCTCGAGGGCTGAGAGCCTGTTCATGATCTCCAAGTGCCCCGCGTTGCCATCGAGTGGCCGCCAGGTGGTAGTGCGTGGCGCCGCGCCTGACTGGCCGTCAGGTCAAGCCGCGCGCTGCCGCCTGGCGGCCACTCGATGGCAACCCGAAGGGCCGGGTCTGTTTGCGCGCATGCCGGCGTCATCACTCGGTCGTGGACGGACGTCCACTCCTCGCTCCTCAAAGCCGAGTCCATCCATGGACTCTCCCCGCGTGCCCTCGTTCTTCCTTGGCCTGCGCGCAAACAGCTCCCGGCGCGGGGTACTTGGAGATCATGAGCAGGCTCTATGGCTTTCATCGGCTGCATGGTAACAAACCGGCCCGGCCCGGCCGCCGGAAATAGCTGCGACGACTCGTCGGCAGCACCGCCGTTCAGGCGTCCGGCATGCCCCACAGCGCGTGGTCGAGGTCGCCATCCAGGCCGAAGCGCGACAGCGGCACGCGGCCGTTCTTCACCTCCACGCCTTCGGCGCGCAGCCGGCGCGACTGCTCGCGAAAACCGCGGCTGCCCGGCGCCATCGCAATGTGCCCGCTGGAACGCAGCACGCGGTACCACGGCAATTCCATGCCGTCGGGCACCTCGCCCAGCAGCCGGCCGACCAGCCGCGCCCGCCCGGGCAGTCCGGCACGGGCGGCGATGGCGCCGTAGCTGGCGACGCGGCCGCGCGGGATCGCGGCAATGGCGGCATAGATGCGGGCGGCGGCCTCATTCATGGTTCACGCGACGCAAGCGGGTATCCGTGGCAGAGTAGCTTCCGGTCCTTGTCGAAGGAAGCCGCCATGCGCCACTTCGAAGCCGTGCGTTCCCACCTCGGCAGCCTGCACGAGCTGCGCCAGAACGATCCTTACCTGATCAGCTTCGATCTGAAACTGGCGCCGAACCGCTACCAGGGCATCTACCTGGCGGAACTGGAAGACGAAGCGGGGCTGCGCTATCTGCGCGTATCCACCCCGATCGGTCCGCTCGCCGGCACCGACCCGGTGCGCTGCCTGCGCTTCAACTGGCAGCAGCGCACCGGCTTTCTGGCGGTGACCGACTTGGACGGCGCGCCCTACCTGCACCTGTGCGAAAACCGCCCCTACGAGTTCCTCGACCGCACCGAACTGCAGCGCGTGGTGCGCGAGCTGGGCGTGCTCGGCGACCAGTTGGAGCGGCTGATCAGTGCCGGCGACGACACTCTGTAGGAGCCCGCTCGCGGCGAGCCGGGATTCGGGATTCGGGATTCGGGATTCGGGATTCGGGATTCGGGATTCGGGATTCGGGATTCGGGATTCGGGATTCGGTAGAGCATCGCCCCGCGAGCGGGTTCCGCAGGCGGATGGATGATGCCTCAGGACGCCATGCGGAACACCACCACCAGCCCGTAGGCCAGCAGCGCGGTGACCGGCAGGGTCAGGATCCACGCCCACACCATGCGCTCGACCACCGACCAGCGGATCGAGTTGAAACGCTTGGCCGCGCCCACGCCCATGATCGAGGCGGACACGTTGTGCGTGGTCGACACCGGAATGCCGAATGCCGAGGCAACCAGGATGACCGCCGCCGAGCTGGTCTCGGCGGCGAAGCCGTTGATCGGGTGCAGCTTGACCATCTTGTGGCCCAGCGTCTTGATGATGCGCCAGCCGCCACCGGCGGTGCCAGCGGCCATGGTCAGCGCGGAGACTACCTTCACCCACACCGGGATCTCGAAGCCGCCGGCCGGGTCGCCCTCGATGCGCAGGAAGCCCAGCCACGCCGGCAGGTGGTCGAACTGGTGCGCCGCAGTGGCGCCAGCCAGCGCCAGCGCGATGATGCCCATGCTCTTCTGCGCGTCGTTCATGCCGTGCGCCACGCCCATCGCGCTGGCTGAAACGACCTGCGCCTTGCCGAAGAAGAAATTGACGAACGGGGTGCGCCCGAAGCGGCGCAGCCAGCCTTGCCGCCGCGCGAACCAGGCCAGCAGCGCATACAGCGCGCCCATCAGGACGAAGCCGATGATGAAACCTGCCAGCGGGGAGAGCACCATCGGGATGATCACCTTGGGCACCACGCCGTGGCCCTTCAGCACGCTGCCCTCGACCCAGACCACCGCGTCGAAATTGTTGCCGGAAGCCGCCAGTGCCGCGCCCACCAGCGCACCGATCAGCGCATGGCTCGAACTGGACGGCAGGCCCAGCCACCAGGTGATCAGGTTCCACACGATCGCCGCCAGCAGCGCGCAGACCAGCAGCTGCGAGCCCATCTCGATCACCCCGGCGTTGATCAGCCCGGAAGCGATGGTGGCCGCCACCGCAGTGCCCATGAACGCGCCGGCCAGGTTGGTGCCCGCCGCCAGCAGCACCGCCTGGCCGGGCGACAGCACCTTGGTCGCCACCACCGTGGCGATCGAGTTGGCGGTGTCGTGGAAACCATTGATGTAGGTGAAGACCAGCGCAATCACCACCACCGCGATGACGATACTCATGCGCGGCCCCCGATCGGGCGGAACGACGTGCGCAACGCCGGCAGCGCGGCCGGACGGGACGGAAGGCGCGAGGTCACGGGCGTAACCTCAGGAGTTCTTCAGCACGATCGAATAGACGATGTTGCCGACGTCGCGACACTTGTCGATAGCCTTCTCGATCAGCTCGAACAGGTCCTTCGCCAGCATCGCCCGCATCGCGTCGCCGCCTTCCGTGTACAGCGTGCGGTACGGTGCCAGCAGCATGCGGTCGCCTTCCGATTCCAGCGCCTGCAGGCGGTCCTGCAGCTTCTTCACCGGGTCGATGCGCAGGCCGCGGCGCAGTTCGCCGATCATCTCGGCAACCACCTCGCTGGAACGCTGCAGCACCAGCGTGCGCTGGGCGAAATCCACTCCGGCCAGGCGATCGGCCACTATCTCGTAGCGCTCGGCGAACTTCTCGATGGTCTTGGGGATCTTGTACAGCGCCGAATTCAGCGCCTCGATGTCCTCGCGATCGAGCGCGGTGACGAAGGTGTTCACCAGCTCCTCGCTGATCTGCGCAGCCAGCGCCTTCTCGCGCGCCCGGGTGGCGGTGAAGGCCGCCATCACCGGCCCCTGGTCGGGCCGGGTCAGCAGTTCGTGCAGGGCGCCGGCGCTTTCGCAGACGGTGGCGGCGCTTTGTTCGAGCAGGCCGTAGAACTTGTCGCCTTTGCCGAAAATCGTCTGCAGTGAAAACATCCGGGCCATGCCTGAAGGGGTTGGATGACAGTAATATTACAGGACGCTCGTGTTGCCCCGCATCAATGCCCTCGTGAACGGCGGCCCACGCAACCCTTACACTGTGCCCATGCAGCCTCCCCCGACATCGCCGCGATGCTGACCGAAATCGCGCTCGTCCTCGTGCTCACCCTTTGCAACGGCTTCTTCGCGCTGTCGGAGATGGCACTGGTGGCCTCGCGCAAGAGCCGCCTCAAGCAGATGGCGCGGACCAGCCGCAAGGCCGCCGCCGCGCTGCGGCACGCCGAGGCGCCGGAGCGTTTCCTGTCCACCATCCAGGTCGGCATCACCGTGGTGACGCTGATCACCGGCGCGGTCGCCGGCGACGCGCTCGGCGGCCAGATCTCCACCCTGCTGCTGCAAAGCGCGCCACTGGCGTGGCTGGCGCCGTACGCACGGGGCGTCGGCATCGTGCTGGGCTTCGTGCTGATCTCCTACATCCAGATCGTGGTCGGCGAACTGGTGCCCAAGCGGTTGGCGCTGTCGGCGCCGGAAAAACTGGCCTCGTACGCGGCGATCCCGATGCTGCTGCTGTCGCGGCTGACCGCGCCTTTCGTGCTGCTGCTGAATGCGTCGAGCAACCTGCTGCTGCGCCTGCTGCGGGCCACCCCGCAAGGCGGCGTGGTCACCGAGGAGGAGATCCGCCTGCTGGTGGCCGAGAGCGCCGAGCAGGGCGTGCTCGACGCCGACGAGCACAACATGGTCAACCGCGTGCTGCGCCTGGGCGACCGCACGGTGGACAGCGTGATGACCCCGCGCATGCGCATCGCCTGGCTGGACATCGCGGCGCCCCGCGAGGAAAACATCGAGGTGCTGCGCGCGACCCCTTATTCGTGCTACCCGGTGTATCGCGGCGACGAGAGTAAGGTAGTCGGCGTGGTCGAGGTCAAACGCCTGCTGCACAGCTTCGCCGAGGGCACGCCAGAGCTGTTCGGCCACCTGGCCAAACCGCTGTTCGTGCCGGCCACCGCACGCGCGCTGGACCTGCTGGAGGAGTTCCGCGACGCCGAGACGCCGCTGGCGCTGGTGGTCGACGAGTACGGCGACATCGAAGGCGTGGTCACCGTCAACGACCTGCTGGCGGCGGTGGTCGGCGCCAGCCAGATCGGCCACGCCGGCAGCGGCGAGGACAGCCCGATCAAGCGGCGTGCCGACGGCAGCTGGCTGGTCGACGGCAGCCTCTCCACCGACGACCTGCGCGAGCTGCTGCAGATCGATGAACTGCCCGGCGAGGACGAGCACGAATACCGCACCGCCGCCGGCATGGTGATGACCGCGCTCGGCCACGTTCCGCAGACCGGCGAGATGTTCGCCTGGCGCGGCATCCGCTTCGAGGTGGTCGACCTGGACGGCGCCCGCATCGACAAGCTGCTGGTGACGCCGGCGCCGTCGCTGGAACTGTCTGACGACGAGCAGTGACAAACATCCCTGACCGCACGGCCGGTCCCTCCCCCCTGCTCGCAGGGGGAGGTCAGGAGGGGGTGAAGCTCTTCGCACCGTCCTGGCAAAAAACACCCCACCCCAGCCCTCCCCTGCTGCGCAGGGGAGGGAGCAAAGCCGGCTACTTGCCGTTGGCCAGCCCTGCCATCCGCTGCGTATCGGCGAGGATGCCGTGCAGGTTCGTAGGGCGGGCACCGCCCGCCGCTCCTGCATTACCCACCGCATATTGAAAGGCCGGCGGGCAGTGCCCGCCCTACCGAAGCCGGCTACTTGCCGTTGGCCAGCCCCGCCATCCGCTGCGCATCGGCAAGAATGCCGTGCAGCACGCGCAGCTCGCGCGCGTCCGGCTGGGCGCGCTGGAACAGCTTGCGCAGCCGCAGCATGATGGTGGTGGGCTCGCGGCCCTTGTGGAAGTCGATGTCGTCCAGCGTCTGCGCCAGGTGGCGGTAGAACTGCTCCATCTGCGCCGCGTCGGCGGGCGGCTCGTCGTGCTCCGGCGGCGGCGGGGGTTCGTCGCCGAGCATCGCCATGCGCAGTTCATAGGCCATCACCTGCACCGCCTGCGCCAGGTTGAGCGAGCTGAAGTCGTCCACGCTGGGAATGCGCACCATCGCGTGGCAGCGCGCCAGCTCCTCGTTCTCCAGCCCGGTGCGCTCGTTGCCGAACACCAGCGCCACCTGTTCGCCGCGCATCACCGCCGCCAGCGCCTGCCGGGCCGCCTCGCGCGGCGAGAGTTCCGGCAGATTCACCCCGCGCCGGCGTGCCGACAGGCCCAGCGCCAGGCTGCTGCCAGCCAGGCCGTCGACGAGTTCGCCGTGGATGCCGGCGTGGACCAGCACGTCGTCCGCACCGGCGGCCAGCGCGTTCGCCTCCGGATCAGGGAAACGGTGCGGTGCGACCAGCTCCATCCGCGCGAAGCCCATCGTGCGGATCGCCCGCGCCGCGCTGCCGATGTTGCCGGGATGCGAGGTGCGCACCAGCACGTAGCGGATGCGGGCGGCAAGGTGGTGAAGGTCGGTCATGCACTGGGCGGATGGGTGGTTCGGGTCGACAAGGATAGTGGACGCGGGGCGGCCAGGACCTGCCTCTGCTAGAATCGCCGGCCGCAGCCCCGCTCTCTTCCAAAGTCGAAACCCATGGCCCGACCCCACGTCACGATCGCGGCGCGCGCCGCTCGTTCCGCAGGCAACGTGATCCTGCGCTACATGAACCGCATCGACGGCCTCAACGTCGTCGAGAAGCAGCAGATGGATTTCGTCTCCGAGGTCGACAAGCTGGCCGAGGCGGAGATCATCAAGGAACTGCGCCGCGCCTACCCCGACCACGCGATCCTCGCCGAGGAAAGCGGCGCGACCGGCAAGGGCCCGCTGACCTGGGTGATCGACCCGCTGGACGGCACCCACAACTACCTGCGCGGCATCCCGCATTTCTGCGTGTCGATCGCGCTGCTGGAAAAGGGCGTGCCGGTTCACGCGGTGGTGTTCGACCCGCTGCGCGACGAGCTGTACACCGCCAGCAAGGGCGACGGCGCCTACCTCAACGACCGCCGCATGCGCGTCGGCAAGCGCGAGAACCTGGG
This sequence comes from Rhodanobacter sp. FW106-PBR-R2A-1-15, assembly GCF_058789735.1. NCBI lineage: Bacteria > Pseudomonadati > Pseudomonadota > Gammaproteobacteria > Lysobacterales > Rhodanobacteraceae > Rhodanobacter > Rhodanobacter sp. FW106-PBR-R2A-1-15. Next base: position 8,363 of record NZ_JBYTEM010000013.1, read on the forward strand.
CGGCGCGATGATCGCCACCGGCTTCCCGTTCCGCCAGCGCGAACATCTCAACGCGCAGCTCGACATGACCCGCGCCATCCTCGGCCAGGCCGAGGACATCCGCCGCTCCGGCTCCGCCGCACTGGACCTCGCCTACGTCGCCGCCGGCCGCTACGACGGCTACTTCGAGATCGGCCTGAAGCCGTGGGACATGGCTGCCGGCGTGCTGCTGGTGCATGAAGCCGGCGGCCGCTATGGCGACTTCGCCGGCCGCGACGGCATCCCGGCCAGCGGCAACCTCATCGCCGGCAACCTCAACGTGGCCAAGGCGCTGACCGACGCCGTCGGCCAGCACGCCACACCGGGGCTGCTCAAGGCCTGAGCGGTTCGCCCGATCGAATCAGCGAAGGCGCCCGCGGGCGCCTTCATCGTTTCAGGATGCGGCCTCGCGCAAGAAACCGCGCAGGAACGGGATGGTGATGCGACGCTGCGCGGCCAGCGACGCGACATCCAGCCGGTCGAGCAGGTCGAGCAAGGCGCCAAGATCCCGCGGGTGGCGGGCGAACAGCCAGTCCAGCACGCCGTCGTCCAGCTCGATGCCACGCGCGGCGGCCTGCGCTTTCAGCACCGCGCGGCGCTCGGCGTCGTCCAGCGGCTTCAACGCGAACTGAGTGCAGGCGCCGAGACGCGAGCGCAGGTCGGGCAGTTCGATACCGAGCTGGGCCGCCGCCGCATCGGCGGCGAACAGCAACGCGCTGCCTTCGGCTTTTGCGCGGTTGTAGAGGTCGAACAGCGCGTGCTCCGCGTCGCGCTTGCCGGCGATGGCGCCGAGGTCGTCCAGCGCCAGCAGCTCGCCGCCGGCGACGCCGCGCAGGGCCGCCGGGTGATCAGCGACCGTGGCCAGCGGCAGGTACTGCACCTGTCGCCCCGCCGCGCTGGCGGCCTGGCAGGCGGCCATCAGCAGGTGACTGCGGCCGCTGCCGGCGGCGCCGTGCAGGTAAACCCACGGCGCAGCGGCTTGCAGCGCCAGTGCCTGCACCGCGGCCAGCGCGGCGGCGTTGGCGCCGGCGTGGAAATGCTCGAAGCGCTGGCGGCGCGGCCAGCGCAAAGCCAGCGGCAACTGCGGGATCATGACTCGGCCCGGTCGTCCTGCGGCGGCTCGACCGTGGCCTCGACCGCGCCGTCGCGATGCACGGCCAGCTCCACCTCGGCAATCACCGGATCGTCCGGCCCCGCCTCGTTGTACAGCTCGCTCAACCGGTAGCGTTCGAGCAAGTAACGCAGCAGCACCATGATCACCGACGCCGCCGGCAGCGCCAGCAGCACGCCGAGGAAGCCGAACAGGTAGCCGCCGGCCAGCACCGCGAACATCACCGCCACCGGGTGCAGGCCGATCTTGTCGCCGACCAGCTTGGGCACCAGCACGTAGCCTTCAAGCAGCTGGCCGACCGCGAACACGCCGCAGACCAGCAACACGTGGACCCAGTCGCCGTACTGCACCAGCGCCGCCACGATCGCCGCGACGAAACCGATGATGAAGCCCAGGTACGGCACGAAGCTGAGCAGGCCGGCGACCATGCCGATCAGCGGGCCCACGGTCAACCCGACCACGCTGAGGCCGGCGCCGTAGAACACGCCCAGCGCCAGCATCACCAGCAGCTGGCCGCGCACGAACGCGCCCAGGATCTGGTCCGACTCGCTGGCCAGGTAGGCGATGGTGGGCTGGATCGAGCGCGGCAACATGCCGTCGACCTTCGCCACCAGCCGGTCCCAGTCGCGCAGCAGGTAGAACGCCACCACCGGGATCAGCACCAGGTTGGTCAACCACATCGCGATGCCGAGGCCGCCGCGCGACACCTTGCCCAGCACCGCCGTGGCGACGCCGCCGATCGAGGCCATGTGCTCCTTGATCGCGGTCAGCAGGCGGTCGCTGTCGAAGGTGTGTGGATCCAGGTGCAATCGCGCCTGCAGCCACGGCCATACGGTGTTCTGCGCCCAGTCGCCGTAGCGCGGCAGGTTGCTGACCAGGTTCTCGATCTGGCGCGCGATCAGCGGGATCAGCAGCAGCAGCACGCCGACCACCACGACCATGATCACCACGAACACGATGGTGGCCGCCCACATCCGCTTCAGCCCCAGCCGTTCCAGCCGGTCGGCCAGCGGGTCGCCCAGGTAGGCCAGCATGGCGGCCACCGCGAACGGCATAAGCACCGGCGCCAGCAGCCAGACCAGCCAGGCGATGGCCGCCGTGATGGCGAGCAGCTGCCAGCGGCGCGAAAGGTCCTTGTCCTGATTCACCCTGTCACCTCAGCCAGCGCAGGTTGACGTCGGCGCCCGGATGCGCTTCGCTCTGCAGCAGCAGGTGGCCGCCGGCAGCGAGGTTCGCGGCCAGCGCGCTGATCGGCGCGGACGCCTTGACGTACAGCAGCACGCCGTCGTTCTGCGCGCCCAGGGTCTGCACCTGCTTCACCGCAGGGTCGTCCTGCAGGATCGCCACCAGATTGGCGTAATCCATCGCCGATTCCAGCCCGCCGACCCACAGCTTGCCCTCGCTGGGGCCCGCGCCGATGACATTGAACTGCTTGCCGAGGCGGTCGGCCAGGCCGTTGCCGGCGTCGCCCAGCAATGCGTCCGCATTCGCGCCCTGGCCGCTCCAGTGCTGCGCCTGGCCGCCGGAGATCAGTGTCCAGTCCGCGCCGCCATTGTGCAGCTTGCCGAGCAGCACCAGGCCGGTGTGGTACTGCCGGTTGACTGCCGCCAGCGCGGCCGGCTCGACGGCGGCGACCTTGGTCGGGTCGGGCTGGTTGCCATCGGGATAGGCCACGTTGGTGCCGCGCGCGCCGGCGGCGGCGGCCAGGCTGGCCAACGCCGTCTGGTCGAGCAGGTGGCCGTCGCTGCCTTGCACCAGCAACAGCACCGGCGGCTTGATACCAGCGCTCTGCACGCCCAGCTTCGCCACCAGCCGGCGCACCGTGCCCGGCTCGAACTCCACCTCCAGCACCAGCCCAGTCGCGGCACGCTGGTACTGGAACTTCTGCACCATCGAGGCCGCCTTGCCCAGCGCTTCGGCATAGCCGGCGTTGCTGCGCAGGTCCTGGCCGCCGGCGACCCGCGTCAGCACTTGGCCGAGCGCGGTGGCGAACGCCTGGTCGCGCTGCGCGTCGCTGGTGTCGGCCACCGGCACGACCACCGCATACGGCGAGCTGGCGACCTGCGCCCGCGCCGCGGGCAACGCGGCAAGCAGCAGCAACAGGGTGACGATCAACGGGCGGGGCAGGCGCATGGGTGGCATCTTCCGGGAAAGCTCGCCGGAAGTCTGCCCAATCGCGCCCCCTTCCGTCCATCGCGGCCGTCACCAAACCCGGCGCCAGCGGCCGGCAACGGCACCGCAAGCTGGTAAACTTGCACGTTTCGTCCACGCCGGTTCCCGCCATGTCTGACGCCCTCACCTACCGCGCCGCCGGCGTCGATATCGACGCCGGCAATGCGCTGGTCGAACGCATCAAGCCGCTGGTCAAGCGCACCTTCCGCCCCGAGGTGATGGGCGGGCTGGGCGGTTTCGGCGGCCTGTTCGACCTTTCCGGCCGCTACAAGGAGCCGGTGCTGGTGTCCGGCACCGACGGCGTGGGCACCAAGCTGAAGCTGGCGCAGACGCTGCACCGCCACGACACGATCGGCATCGACCTGGTCGGCATGTGCGTCAACGACGTGCTGGTGCAGGGCGCCGAGCCGCTGTTCTTCCTCGACTACTTCGCCACCGGCAAGCTGGACGTGGACACCGCCGCCGCCGTGGTCGGCGGCATCGCCACCGGCTGCGAACTGGCCAGCTGCGCGTTGATCGGCGGCGAGACCGCCGAGATGCCCGACATGTACCCGCCGGGCGAATACGACCTGGCCGGCTTCACCGTGGGCGCGGTGGAGAAATCGCGGATGCTCACCGGCGCGGCGATCGTGGCCGGCGACGTGGTGCTGGGCGTGGCCTCCAGCGGCCCGCATTCGAACGGCTATTCGCTGATCCGCAGGATCCTGGAGCGCGCCGGCAACCCGTTCGACCTCGACCTCGGCGGCGTGAAGCTGGTCGACGCGCTGATGGCGCCGACCACGATCTACGTGAAGCCGATGCTGGAGCTGCTGCGGGAAATCCCGGTACACGGCATGGCCCACATCACCGGCGGCGGCCTCAAGGAGAACATCATCCGGGTGGTGCCGGACGGCCTCGGCATTGCGCTGGACGCGTCCGCCATCGTGCTGCCGCCGGTGTTCGACTGGCTGATGCGCGAGGGCAAGGTGGCGCGCGAGGAGATGTGGCGCACGTTCAACTGCGGCATCGGCTTCACCGTGATCCTGCCGCGCGACGCGGTGGCGGGCGCCTCCGCGCTGCTGGCGAAGCACGGCCTGGCCAGCTCGGTGATCGGCGCGATCGTGCCCGCGGCCGGCGACGAGCGCGTGCAGATCGGCTGAACCGCTCCATGACCGTTGCCCCTGCCAAGGTTGCCGTGCTCGCCTCCGGGCGCGGCAGCAACCTCGCCGCGCTGCTCGATGCGCACGCACACGGCAAACTGCCGGTCGAGTTCGTGCTGGTCGGCAGCGACAAGGCCGCCGCGCCCGCACTGCGCCTGGCCGAAGCCACCGGCATCCAGACGCTGGCGCTCGACCCGCGCAGCTACCCGGACCGGCGCGCGTTCGACTTCGACCTGTTCACCCGCATCGCCGCCAGCGGTGCCGAGTGGCTGGTACTGGCCGGTTTCATGCGGGTGCTCGATGGCGAGGCGCTGCAGCCGTGGGTGGGCCGGATCATCAACATCCACCCCTCGCTGCTGCCGAAATACCGCGGCCTGCACACCCACCGCCGCGCGCTGGAAGCCGGCGATGCCGAACATGGCGCCAGCGTGCATTTCGTCACCGCCGAACTGGATGGCGGCCCGGTGATCGCGCAGGCCTGCGTGCCGATCGAAGCCGGCGACGACGAGGAACGCCTGGCCCAGCGCCTGCTGCCGCTGGAACACCGGCTGCTACCGGCGGTGCTGCGCCTGCTGACCGAAGGGCGGCTGCGTTGGGACGGCCTGGCGCCGCGCTTCGACGGCCAGCTGCTGCTGGCGCCGCTGCGGCTGGGCGACCACGGCCTGCAGCCTCAGGACAGGTCTGAACAACCGCCGTGATCCCGGTGAGGCGCTTTTCAACAGCCGGAGGCTGGTCAGGCGGAATGACGGGCAAGAGCGGCCTTAGAACCGGTTCAGCCCCGCATGGGCAGACTCGGCACATGACGATCCGATCCCTGCTCGCCTCCCTGCTCGGCCTCGGCCTGTTGCTTGGCGCCGGCGCCGCCACTGCCGCCGCGCCCCCGGCGTTCACCGCCACCTACAACGTGTCGCAGGGCGGTCAGCCGATGGGCCAGGCCACGGTGAGCCTGCACGCAGCCGGCAACGGCGAGTGGATCTACCGCAAGGACGTCAAGGGCACCGGCGGGCTGGCCGCGCTGCTCGCTGCCAGCGTCACGGAAAACTCGCGCTTCCGCTGGAAGGGCGACGTGCCGGAGGCGATCAGCTACGACTACCGAATGCAGACAGCGGTCAAGCAGAAACAGCGCCAGCTGGCGGTCGACTGGCCGAGGCAACAGGTCAGCGTCGACGAAGGCAAGGGCCCGCAAAGCTACCGGGCCGTCCCCGGCATGGTCGAACGCAACACCCTGGCGCTGGCGCTCGGCGTGGCCCTGCGCGACGGCAAGCAGCAGGTCGCGCTGCCGGTGGCGGTGCGCCAGGAAGTGCAGGTGCAGAACTTCAAGGTGACCGGCCGGGAAACCATCACGGTGCCCGCCGGTCGCTTCGACGCCCAGCGGGTCGACCGCACCGACGCCGACCGTGGCTTCAGCGCCTGGTACGCGCCCGATCGCTACCCGCTGCCGGTGAAGCTGTCGCAGCACGACGGCGGCGACATGGTGATGGAGCTGGTGCGCTACTCAGAGCCGTGATTAGGGATTAGGGACTGGGGATTGGGGATTCGCAAAAAGCGGGCTCTCGCGAGAATCCGCCTCCTTGCCGACCGAATCCCGAATCCCCAATCCCGAATCCCGGCTGCTCAGTTCGGCAGGCGACGGATCTTCGCGCCGAGCACGCCGAGTTTTTCCTCGATGTTCTCGTAGCCGCGGTCGATGTGGTAGACGCGGTCGACCACGGTGTCGCCCTTGGCCACCAGCCCGGCCAGCACCAGGCAGGCCGAGGCGCGCAGGTCGGTGGCCATGATCGGCGCACCGCTCATCTGCGCCACGCCATGCACCACCGCGGTGTTGCCTTCGAGGCGGATGTCGGCGCCGAGCCGCTGCAGCTCGTGGGCGTGCATGAAGCGGTTCTCGAACACCGTCTCGGTGACCACGCCGGTGCCTTCGGCGACGCAATTGAGTGCGGTGAACTGCGCCTGCATGTCGGTGGGGAACGCCGGGTACGGCGCGGTGCTGATGCTGACTGCCTTCGGCCGGCGCCCGCCCATGTCCAGCTCGATCCAGTCGTCGCCGGTGGAGATCTGCGCGCCGGATTCCTCCAGCTTGACCAGCACCGCGTCCAGCGTGTTGGCGCGCGCATGCCGCGCGCGCACCTTGCCGCCGGTCATCGCCGCGCCGACCAGGAAGGTGCCGGTCTCGATGCGATCCGGCAGCACTTCGTACTCGGCGCCGTGCAGGCGCTCGACGCCGTGGATCACCATGGTCGAGGTACCGGCGCCCTCGATCTGCGCGCCCATCGCGACCAGGCAGTGGGCCAGGTCGACCACCTCCGGTTCCTGCGCCGCGTTCTCGATCACCGTGGTGCCCCGCGCCAGGGTCGCCGCCATCATCACGTTCTCGGTGCCGGTGACGGTGACCATGTCCATCACGATGCGGGTGCCCTTCAGCCGGCTCGCCTTCGCCTTGATGTAGCCGTTTTCGACGGTGATCTCGGCACCCAGCGCCTGCAGGCCGCGGATGTGCTGGTCGACCGGGCGCGAGCCGATCGCGCAGCCGCCGGGCAGCGAGACCTCGGCCTGGCCGAAGCGAGCCACCAGCGGGCCCAGCACCAGGATCGAGGCGCGCATGGTGCGCACCAGGTCGTATGGCGCCACGCAGGTGCTGGTGGTGCGCGGATCGACGTGCATCTTCATGCGGTCGTCCAGCACCAGCTGCACGCCCATCTGGCCGAGCAGTTCGATGAAGGTGGTGACGTCGTGCAAGTGCGGCACGTTGCCGATGCTGACCGGTTCGTCGGCCAGCAGGCAGCCGGCGAGGATCGGCAGCACAGCATTCTTGGCACCGGAAATAGCGACCTCGCCATGGAGTGGCACGCCGCCGTTGATGAGGATTTTGGCCATTGGATGAACGGGATTCGGGATTGGGGATTCGGGATTCGGAACAGCAGGGGTGCGAGAGGGTGGCGGGATTTCGGCTTTCACGAATCCCGAATCACGAATCACGAATCCCGGCCTCCTGGGGTGTCAGCGTTTTCAGCGCCAGCGCGTGGATCGCGCCGCCCATCAGCTCGCCCAGCGTGGCGTAGACCAGCCGGTGCCGCGCCAGCGGCAGCTTGCCGGCGAACTGGCTGGCGATCACGGTGGCCTCGAAATGCACGCCGTCGGCACCGCTGACCTCCACCTGGGCGCCTGGCATGCCGTTTTCGATCATCGCCTGGATGCGGACTGGGTCCATCGGGAGGGGTTCCATGCAGGAGTCTGGGCAGCCGGCAGCGAATTCCCTTACCGCCGGAACCCATGCGCTGGCTTATGACGTTAAAATGCGGACGTGTCATGGTAATGGAAATCCGCGGGCGCAGAAATGACCGCGCTTGCAGCCGGCCCGAGCGGGGCCGCCAACCATGACCCACCGGGCACCTGTCCGCCCCTTCATCGAGCCTCCATGAACGCACGCATCGCCCCACCCGCCCCGATCGACCTGAATCCGGACGCCATCACCCGCAGCGCACGCACGGTGATCGCCACCGAGGCGTCCGCCGTCGAAGCGCTGGAGCCACGGATCGGGCCGGCCTTCGTCGAAGCCTGCCGGCTGATCCTGGGCTGCCGTGGCCGCGTGGTGGTCAGCGGCATGGGCAAGTCGGGCCATGTCGGGCGCAAGATCGCCGCCACCCTGGCCTCCACCGGCACGCCGGCGTTCTTCGTGCACCCGGGCGAGGCCAGCCATGGCGACCTGGGCATGATCCTGCCGCAGGACGTGGTGCTGGCGATCTCCTACTCCGGCGAGACCGACGAACTGCTGTTCATCCTGCCGGTGATCAAGCGCCAGGGTATCCCGCTGATCGCCATCACCGGCCGCGCCACCTCCTCGCTGGCCAGCCAGGCCGACGTGCACCTGGACGGCAGCATCTCCAGCGAAGCCTGCCCGCTGGGCCTGGCGCCGACCACCAGCACCACCGTGGCGCTGGTGCTGGGCGACGCGCTGGCGATCGCGCTGCTGGAGGCGCGTGGCTTCACCTCCGACGACTTCGCCCGCTCGCACCCGGCCGGCGCGCTGGGCCGGCGCCTGCTGCTGCACATCAGCGACGTGATGCACAGCGGGGACGAGGTGCCGCGGGTCTCCCCCGCCGCCAGCCTCACCGCCGCCCTGGTCGAGATGACCCGCAAGCACCTGGGCATGACCGCCGTGGTCGACGCCGAACAACGCTTGCTAGGGGTCTTTACCGACGGCGACCTGCGCCGCGCGCTGGACGACGACGGCGTGGACTTGCGCGGCGCCACCGTCGCCGAGCTGATGACCCGCGGCCCGAAGACGATCGGCGCGGACAAGCTGGCGGCGGAAGCGGCACAACTGATGGAGAAGTACCAGATCCACGCGCTACTGGTGGTCGACGACGAACAGCGCGTGGTCGGCGCGCTGAACATTCATGATCTGCTCCGTGCGCGTGTGGTCTGAGGTCTGATTCGTCTCGACGAATCAGACAAAATCAAACACGCCGCTCTTGATCCTGCACTCCCTGAAATCTTGCCCGTGCCCACCAACTACCTCACCAACCTCCCCGCCGACCTGCTCGCCCGCGCCGCGAAAATCCGCCTGGCCGTGTTCGACGTGGACGGCACGCTGACCGACGGGCGCCTGTGGTACGGCGAGGACGGCCGTGAGACCAAGGTGTTCTACGTGCACGACGGGCTCGGCCTGAAGCGGCTGCAGGCCAACGGCGTGCAGGTGGCGATCATCAGCGCGCGGATCAGCCACCCAGTGGCGCTGCGCGCCGAGGAACTGGCCATCACCCACGTCTACCAGGGCCAGGGCGACAAGCGCGCCTGCCTGCGTGAGCTGCTCGACGCGCTGCAACTGGCGCCCGAGCAAGCCGCCTTCACCGGCGACGACCTGCCCGACCTGCCGCCGATGCGTCTCGCCGGGCTGGCGGTGGCGGTGGCCAACGCGCACCCCTGGGTGGCCACGGCGGCGCACTGGCAGACCACTCGCGGCGGCGGCATGGGCGCGGCGCGCGAGGTGTGCGACCTGATCCTGCACGCGCAGGGCAAGGGCGCCGCCGAGCGGGAGCGTTGGCAATGAAGCTGCGCCGCTGGCTGCGTGACCGGCGCCTGCCGGCCGCGACCCTCGCCATCGCCCTGGCTGCGGGCGTGGTCCAGTTGCTGCTGTGGTGGTTCGGGCCGGCACCGCGGACCAGCGACTTCGTCGGCCCGCCGCGCTCCGGCTACACCCTCACCGACGCACGCATGACCGAGTACAACGCCGAAGGCCTGCCCAGCTTCTACCTGCAGTCGCCGCACCTGGAGCGACGCGAGGGCGACGACTCGCTGTACCTCAGCTCGCCCACCTTCCAGTTGCCGTCCAACCAGGCCGGCGTGCCCGACTGGCTGGGCCAGTCGCTGTACGGCTGGGTCAACAAGGACGGCACCCAGCTCAAGCTGCAGGGCCCGGTAGAAATGAACCGGACGGCGTTCGGCGACACGCCGGCAACCCACCTGCAGACCGCCGACGTCACCGCCTGGCCCAAGCAGAACCGCCTGGAAACCGCCGCCCCGGCGCAGATGGTGCAAGGCGGCACTAGAATCAGCGGCGTCGGCATGCGCGCCGACCTCAACGACAAACACCTGGAGCTGCTCGATGATGTCCATGCCACCTTCCCGCCGCGCCAGCGCTAGGTTCGCGCTTGCCATCGCGGCCCTGGGCCTGCTCGCGGCCCAGCCGGCGCTGGCCAGGAAAAGCGACCGCCAGCAGGAGATGCAGGTTGCCGCGAAGAACTTCGACGGCTTCCAGAAGCCGAACAGCGTGAGCACGCTGACCGGCAACGTGGTGATCACCCAGGGCACGCTGAAAGCCACCGGTGCGCAGGCCAAGGTGTACTTCGACGCCGACACCCAGATCAGCCGGGTGGTCATCACCGGCAGCCCGGCGCACCTCGAGCAGCTGGACGACAACGGCAACCTGATGCTGGGCGACGCCGCCACGCTCGACTACGACAACCTCAAGGGCATCGCGGTGCTCAGCGGCAACGCCTCGGTCACCCAGAAGGGCCGCGGCGATGCGCGCGGCGACCGGCTCACCTACAACACCGAAACCAGCCAGATGACTGGCGAGAGCGCCGGCGACGGCATGGTGCACATGACCTTCAAATCCAAGTCGCAGCCGGCCGCCGCGCCGGCTCCGGCCAGGAGCAGTTCCGCGCCGCAGGGGCAGCGGTAACCGATGCTGTCCGCCGAAGGTCTGCAGAAGAGTTTCAAGTCGCGCCAGGTCGTCAAGGACTTCGGCTTCTCGATCCGCGAAGGCGAGGTGGTCGGCCTGCTCGGCCCCAACGGCGCCGGCAAGACCACCTGCTTCTACATGGTGGTCGGCCTGATCGAAGCCGATGCCGGCACGATCAAGCTGGACAAGCTGGACATCACCGGCGCGCCGATGCATGAGCGCGCCCGGCTCGGCATCGGCTACCTGCCGCAGGAAGCGTCGGTGTTCCGCCGGCTCAGCGTGGCGGACAACATCATGGCGGTACTGGAGCTGCGCAACGGGCTCAGCGCGCCGCAGCGCGACAGCGAACTGGAAAACCTGCTGGACGAACTGAAGATCACCCACATCGCCGCGCAGAAGGGCATCAGCCTGTCCGGTGGCGAGCGGCGCCGGGTCGAGATCGCCCGCGCGCTGGCCGCCAACCCGCGCTACATGCTGCTGGACGAACCGTTCGCCGGGGTCGATCCGATCTCGGTCGGCGAGATCCAGCGCATCGTGCGGCACCTGAAGGAACGCGGCATCGGCGTGCTGATCACCGACCACAACGTACGCGAGACACTGGGTATCTGCGACCGCGCGTACATCCTGAACGAGGGCGAGGTACTCTCGCGCGGCACCCCGGCGCACATCCTCGCCGACGAGAAGGTGCGCGAGGTCTACCTGGGCCGCGAGTTCCGGCTCTGACCCATCCTGTCACGACCGGTTTCCGCCCGCGGCCGCTATGGCCGCACCCGCGGGCACGCGCTAGGATTGGGTCGACCCTCCCCTCCCCCGACTGGCTGGCATGAAACCCGCACTGCAGTTTCGCCTCCACCAGCAGCTGACCCTGACGCCGCAACTGCAGCAGGCGATACGCCTGTTGCAGCTGTCGCAGCTGGAGCTGGAAGCCGAATTGCGGCAGATTGCCGAGAGCAACCCGTTGCTGGAGTTCGCCGAGGAAGTCGAGGACGAGGAGGCGACCGAGGACGCCGTCGTCGAAAGCGACTACCCCAGCGTCGAAGCGGTCGCCGCCACCGCCGGCGACGACGGCGAGACCAGCGACTGGTCCGACGGCGGCGTGGCCGAAACGCCGATCGACTTCTCCAGCAACAGCGTCGGCAGCAACAGCGGCAGCGGCACGCGCGGCGATGAGGATTTCGAGCCGCAGAACGCCGCGCCGGAAACCCTGCAGCAGCACTTGCTGTGGCAGCTCAACCTGGCCTCGTTCACCCCGCGCCAGCACCTGATCGCCACCGTGCTGATCGACGCGCTGAACCCTGCCGGCTACCTGGCCGAGGGGCTGGAAGCCATCCTCGCCGCGTTGCCCGCCGCCTTCGACGCCAGCATCGCCGAGATCGAGGAGGTGCGCCGCTGCCTGCAGGGTTTCGACCCCGCCGGCGTGGCCAGCCTGGACCTGCGCGACTGCCTGCGCGTGCAACTGGAACAGTTCGACCCGGACACGCCGCAGCGCGACCTCGCGCTGCGCATCGTCGACACCGAGCTGGAACTGCTGGCGCGCAACGACATCACCCGGCTGGCGCGGCGCCTGCGCACCGACGAGAACGACGTGGCCGACGCGGCCGTGCTGATCCGCAGCCTCGACCCGCGCCCCGGCGCCGCCCTCGACGCCACCCCGGTGGAATACGTGGCGCCGGACGTCTACGCGCTGCGCGACGGCACCCGCTGGCGGGTCAGCCTGAATCCGGACGCGCAGCCGCGGCTGGGCCTGAACCAGCACTACTGCGGCCTGATCGCCCAGGCCCGCGGCGAGGACGCCAGCTGGATGCGCGGCCAGCTGCAGGAGGCGCGCTGGCTGATCAAGAGCCTGGAATCGCGCGCCGAAACCCTGCTGAAGGTCGCCGAGGCGATCGTGCGGCGGCAAAGCGCCTTCCTCGACTACGGCCCCGAGGCGATGCACCCGCTGGTGCTGCGCGAGGTGGCCGAGGAAGTGGGCATGCACGAGTCGACCATCTCGCGCGTCACCACGCGCAAGTACCTGCACACCCCGCGCGGCACCTTCGAGCTGAAGTATTTCTTTTCCAGTGGCGTGTCCACCGAGGACGGCGGCAGCGCCTCGGCCACCGCGATCCAGGCCATGCTGCGCAAGCTGATCGACGCCGAGGACGTGCGCAAGCCATTGTCCGACCTGGCGATCGCCGAAGAATTGCAGCGCAAGGGCATCCAGGTCGCCCGCCGCACCGTGGCCAAGTATCGGGAGGGACTGCGCATACCCACCTCCAGCGAACGCCAGCGCGCGGGCTGATTGTCGCAGGCCGCCCGCGGGAACTTGGTTATCGTCAAAGCGTTCCCATAGCAGAGACAGGATGATTGACGATGTGCGTCGCCCCGCGCGAGGCACGTCCACCCGCCGCGAAACGCGGCACTGCACCACCAGAGGAGGCGCCCCATGCAATTCCAACTCAGCGGTCAGCAGATCGAAGTCACCCCGGCCCTGCGCGACCACGCCACCGCCAAACTCGACCGCCTCACCCGCCTCGACGACAAGTTGAAGAGCCTGGCGATCGTGCTGTCCGTCGACAAGCTGCAGCACCGCGCCGACGGCACCCTGGGCGTCGTCGGCGCCACCCTGCACGCGGAGGCCACCGAGGCCGACATGTACGCCTCCATCGACGTGCTGTTCGACAAGCTGGTCGCCCAGCTGCGCAAGTACCGCGAGAAGGTCGCCGACAAGCACCAGCGCGAGACGCGCGACGAACGCCAGTACGGCTGACCGAAAGCGGTTCCCGCCAACCGCGGCCCGCCCGTTCCAGGGCGGGCCGTTTCTCCCTCTGCACGCGCGTATCTGCCCAAGCTGGCACAATGGCCGCGCACCGCCGCGGCCCACCGGCTACCGACACGCGGCGCAAAGGACCCAAGGCTTGGACCGGATCAGCGCGCGACAACTTTACGATGGCGTCCACCAGCGCATGGCCCTGCGCTGGGTGTCCGGCATGCGCGGGGAATCGCGCGCGCTCGAGCCGGGTGTGGCGCAAGCGCGGCGGCCGTCGCTGATCGGCTACCTCAATGTCATCTACCCGAACAAGATCCAGATCATCGGCTCGGAGGAGCTGAACTACCTCGACGGGCTGGACTCGCGCCAGCGCTGGGAAGTGATGCACAAGATCGCCGCCTACCAGCCGGTGGCGCTGATCGTGACCAAGGACCAGACCGTACCGGCCGACCTGCGCGAGGTCGCCGAGGAAACCAACACGCCGCTGTGGATCAGCCCCAAGCGCGGCCACGAACTGCTGACCTACCTGCAGTACCACCTGGCGCGCATGCTGGCGGCGAAGATCACCCTGCACGGCGTGTTCCTGGAAGTGTTCTCGATCGGCGTGCTGATCACCGGCGAGGCCGGTTCCGGCAAGAGCGAGCTGGCGCTGGAACTGATCAGCCGCGGCCACCGGCTGGTCGCCGACGACGCCACCGAGTTCACCCTGATCGCGCCGGACGTGATCGACGGCAGCTGCCCCGAACTGCTGCAGGACCTGCTGGAGGTGCGCGGGCTGGGCGTGCTCAACGTGCGCGAGATGTTCGGCCACATGTCGGTCAAGGCCTCCAAATACCTGCGCCTGGTGGTGCACCTGAAGCCGCTGCGCGACGGCGAGCTCAACCTCGACGCCGGCAGCGACGCGCTGACCCGCCTCACCGGCGACATCGGCCATCGCGAGGTGTTCGACGTGAAGGTGCCGATGATCACCATTCCGGTGGCCTCCGGCCGCAACCTGGCGGTACTGGTCGAGGCGGCGGTGCGCAGCCACGCCCTGAAGAGCAAGGGCATCGACCCGGCGCAGACCTTCATCGACCGCCAGGCGCACCAGCTGCGCCGACTGCCCCCATGGTGAAAGCATGAGCGACGAGACCCGCCCGCCCGGCCCGTTGGCCGACCCGCACGACATCCACCTGATCGTGCTGACCGGCATGTCCGGCGGCGGCAAGACGGTGGCGCTGCGCGCGCTGGAGGACCTGGAGTTCTACTGCGTCGACAACCTGCCGGTGGTGCTACTGCCGCAGCTGGTCGACGCCGCCATCCGCGGCGACCGCCGCAGCCGGCCGCGGCGCATCGCGGTGGGCGTGGACGTGCGCAACCGCAGCACCGATTTCGCGCACATGCCGACCGTGCTGTCGGAGCTGGCCGGCGCCGGCGTGCAGGTGCACCTGATCTTCCTGGATTGCCGCGACGAGGTGCTGATCAAGCGCTATTCGGAAACGCGCCGCCGCCACCCGCTGGCCACGCGCGGCGTGTCGCTGGCCGATGCGATCGCCGAGGAACGCCGCCTGCTGCGCCCGATGATGGCGATCGCCGAGAAGGTGATCGACTCCAGCGAGCTCAACGTGCACCAGCTGCGCCGGCTGGTGGCCACCGGCTACGCGCAGGCCACCGAGGGGCTGACCCTGATGTTCCAGTCGTTCGCGTTCAAGCGCGGGCTGCCGCTGGACGCGGATTTCGTGTTCGACGCGCGCTGCCTGCCGAACCCGCACTGGGAACCACGCCTGCGCCCGCTGTCGGGCAAGGACGCACCCGTGCGCGAATTCCTCGAAGCCGCGCCGCTGGTCAACGAATACTTCGCCGACACCGCGCGCTGGCTGGACGCCTGGTTGCCGCGCTTCGAGCAGGACGACCGCAGCTACGTGACCATCTCGATCGGCTGCACCGGTGGACGCCACCGCTCGGTCTACCTGGTCGAGAAGCTCGCCGCGCACTATCGCTCGCGCCGCGAGGGCGTGCTCACCTTCCACCGCGAACTGGAGTGATGGCCATGCCGTCCGCGACCACCCTCCGCACGGGCCGCCGGCCGTGAGCGTCGGCGTGCTGCTGATGACCCACGAGGCGGTCGGCCAGGCGCTGATCTCCGCCGCGCACCACGTGATGCCGCGGCTGCCGCTCAAGGTGGCGGCGGTGGAGGTGCCGCCCAGCGCGGACCCCGACGTGATGCGCACGCTCACCGCGCACCACGCGCGCGAGCTCGACTCTGGCGACGGCGTGCTGATCCTGGCCGACCTGTACGGCGCCACGCCGTGCAACATCGGCTTGTCGCTGGGCGCGCTGGGCGTACACCTGCACTGCGTCTCCGGGCTCAACCTGCCGATGCTGCTGCGCGTACTCAACTATGCGGAAAAACCGCTGGACGAACTGGCCGAAATCGCGGCCAGCGGTGGCCGCGGGGGAATCTTCATCGACCATGCTTGAAAAGGAGATCGTCATCACCAACCGGCTCGGCCTGCACGCCCGCGCCTCGGCCAAACTGGTACAACTGGTGCAGGGTTTCAAAGCCACCGTGCACCTGGTCAGCAAGGGCCGCGAAGTGAACGCACAAAGCATCATGGGCGTGATGATGCTGGCCGCCGGCCTCGGCAGCCCGCTCACCGTCCGCGCCGACGGCCCCGACGAGGAAGCCGCACTGGCCGCGGTGGTCGCGCTGTTCGAACGCAAGTTCGACGAAGGAGCCTGAAAGCGATGGGATTCGGGATACGGGATTCGGGATTCGAAAAAGCAAAAGCGCCGCTGCGGCGGGTCTTGCCGCGGCCCGCTTTGCCGAATCCCCAATTCCCAATCCCGAATCCCGGCTTCAAACCGAATCCCATATCCCGCATCCCGAATCCCGGCGCCCCAAGGGGGCGCTCGTGAGACACCTCCTCGCCGGCACCGTCGCCGCGCACGGCATGGCGCTCGGCCGTGCGCGGCTGGTGCAGCCCAGCCGCTATGCGGTGGATACCCGGCCGCTGGCCGAGGAGGAGGTCGAGGGCGAGCTGGCCAAGCTGCACCAGGCGCTGGACACCGCGCGGCAGGAATTGCGCGAGCTGCGCGGCAAGCTGCACGGCGCGCTGGCGCGCGAGGTCAACGAGTTCATCGACGCGCACAGCCTGCTGCTGGACGACGCCGAGCTGCTGCGCGGGCTGGACGATCTGGTGCGGATCGGCCACTACCGCCCCGGCGCCGCACTGAAGAAACAGCGCGACCGGTTGTCCGCGGTGTTCGAGGCGATGGACGACCCCTACCTGCGCAGCCGCAAGGAGGACGTCGAGCAGGTGATCAACCGGGTGATCTCCGCGCTGCAGCGACAGACCAGCCCGGAAGAACGCAAGCTGGCCGCACGGGTGGGCGAGATTCTGATCGCCGACAACATCGCGCCAGCCGACATGGCGCAGCTGGCCGGCAACGGCCTGCTCGGCGTGGTGGCCAGCTCCGGCAGCGCGTACTCGCACAGCGCGATCCTGGCGCGCAGCCTCGGCCTGCCGATGCTGGTAGGCACCCGCGACGCGCTGTCCAACATCCACGACGACGACCTGATCCTGCTCGACGCCGAGCGCGGCGAGGTGATCGTGCACCCGGCCGCGCAGGATCTCTCGCGCTACCGTGCCTGGCAGCGCGAGGCGGCCGCCGAAGGCCGGCGGCTGGCCAAGCTGGCCAACGCGCCCACGCGCACCCGCGACGGCGTGGAGATCACCCTGCTGGCCAACGCCGAGACGTCCGCCGACGTGGCGCTGGCGCGCGCCCGCGGCGCCGACGGCGTGGGTCTGTACCGCACCGAGTTCCTGTTCCTCAAGCACAAGGGCCTGCCGTCGGAAGACGAGCAGTTCATCGCCTACCGCGACCTGGTGATGGGCATGGGCGGCCTGCCGGTGACCATCCGCACGCTGGACCTGGGCGCCGACAAGGCCGACGCCGCCGGGCTCGCCCTGCGCGGCGAGGACAACCCGGCGCTCGGCGTGCGCGGCGTGCGCCTGTCGCTGCGCTACCCGGCGGTGTTCACCACTCAGATCCGCGCGATCCTGCGCGCCGCCTGCTATGGCCCGGTGCGCGTGCTGGTGCCGATGGTGACCCAGCCGGACGAGCTGATCGCGGTGCGCACGCTGTTCAATCTGGCGCGGCAGGACCTCAAGCGCGAGAACATCGACCTGCCGGAGAAGCTGCCGCTGGGCGCGATGATCGAGGTGCCGGCGGCGGCGATCAACGTGCGCGCGCTGCTGGAGCATGCCGACTTCCTCGCCATCGGCACCAACGACCTGGCGCAGTACGTACTCGCCGCCGACCGCGGCAACGACGCGCTGGAGAACATCTACAACCCGCTGCAGCCGGCGCTGCTGCGGCTGATCTCGCACGTGCTCACTTCCGGCCGCCGCGCCAAGAAGCCGGTCAGCCTGTGCGGCGAGATCGCCGGCGACGCGAACTTCACCGCGCTGTTGCTGCTGCTCGGCCTGAACGAATTCAGCATGCATCCGGCGCAGATCCTGCAGGTACGCGACCGCCTCGCCACGCTCGGCCACGCCCACCTGCGCCGCCACGCCGCGGCCTTGTTGCGCGCGCGCACCCACGAGCAGGTGGCCGCGACGTTGGGCGCGATCCTCGGGAACGCCGCGCCCTGACGCCTAAAACAGGGGGGCGGTGTGAGCTGGCCCGGGTTTGGCGGACACCTTGGAACGGGGGCAATCCACCCCGGGAGGGGTCAGATCAACGATTCACCGCGGAGTTCGCGCGCGGGGCGGTCGGTGCGAAGCAAGCGCCGGCGTGCCGGGCTCCGGCCCCGCGAACGCCGTGCGAGATGATCGATCATCACCCGCACCTTGGCCGGGGGCGGCGATCGGGTGGATACAGTACATGGATGCCGCCGAGATCCATCGGCGGCTTGTCCAGTTCCAGCACCACCAGTTCACCGCGCTGCAACGCGCCGCCGACGATGAACCGCGGCTGGTGGATGATGCCCTGCCCGTGCACGGCCGCCGCCAGCAGGGCATCGCCGTTGTTGGCAAGCAGGTTGCCGCCAACTGGCACGCGGTGCTCGCCGCCGCTGCCAAAGGCCCAATGTCGGCGGCACTGCATGGCCGAGAGCGTGTAGCTCAGGCAGTTGTGCTGGGTGAGTTCGACGATGCGCCGCGGCGGTCGGGGTAGTCCGGCGCGGCGCAAACCCGCATCGGGCTGTTGCCCAGCCGGCGCGTGGTTCGGCAGAACAGCTTCACGCCCAGCCGCGCCTCCAGCGCATTGACGTGCTTGGTGGCCATGGCCGGCGGCATGCCCAGGTGGCGGGCCGCCGCGGACAGGCTGCCCTCACTGGCCGCACGCACGAACACGTGCATGCTGGTAACCCGGTCCATATCACATCCAACCATGTGTACGAAGTATTGCTTGACATTACCCGATTCTCTATTTCGGGTAGGCAATCCATCATGGAGCGATGAATTCCACGAGGGCTGCAGCCATGAACAATCAACCACTCCCCGGCACCGCCACCAACCCGCGGATGCCGGTGCTTTTTGTCCCCCACGGGGCCGGCCCGTGCTTCTTCATGGACTGGAACCCGCCCGATACCTGGCAGCGCCTGGCCGCATGGCTCAAGGGTGTGGCCGGTACCCTGCCGGCGCGGCCGCGGGCCATCGTGCTGGTGTCGGGGCACTGGCTGGAAGCGGAGTTCAGCCTCAGCGGCCACGCGCGCCCGCCCTTGATCTACGATTACAGCGGTTTCCCGCCACACACCTATGAACTGACCTACCCGGCGCCCGGCGACCCCGGGCTGGCCACGCAGATTGCGCAACTGCTGGCGCGCGATGGCCTGGCCACGCGCATCGACGGCCACCGCGGCTTCGACCACGGCGTATTCATCCCACTCAAGCTGATGTTTCCGGCCGCCGACATTCCGGTCGTGCAGTTGTCGCTGCGCCGCGACCTCGACCCGGCTGCGCACATCGCCGCCGGCCGTGCCCTGGCCGCGCTGCGTGACCAGGGCGTGCTGGTGGTCGCCAGCGGCATGAGTTTCCACAACATGCGCGGCTACGGCGACCCGCGCTTCACGCCGATCTCGGCCGAGTTCGACGACTGGCTGACGACGGCGGTGGAAAGCGCCCCGGATCGCCGCGATGCGCTGCTGACCCACTGGATGCAAGCTCCCAACGCGCGCATGTGCCACCCGTCCGGCGCCGAGGAGCACCTGCTTCCGCTGATGGTCGCCGCCGGTGCCGCCGGCGACTCCGCAGGCCGCCAGGCGTACTCGGAAAAGATCATGGACACCACGATTTCCGCCTTCCGCTTCGGCTGAGAGGTTGTGATTTCTCAACCTCGAAGTCCGGCCACGGCGATGGCATGGCGAGGGCATGGATGCCCGAGTTGAGGCAACGCAGGGAGCGGTTACCCGATGCCCGAGTTGAGGCAACGCAGGAGCAGTTGCCCGATGGCCGGACGCGGAGCGGTCACGCAAGTGACTGATCCGCGTGAGTGCGTCCGGGCATGTACCGGACGCACGATAGAAGAAAACCACAGGAAGTGGTTTTCTTCACAGGTTCTGATCGCCGGGCAGGCAACGAACGGGAGAACCCCATGAACATCGATCTGTCGGGCAAGACCACCATCGTCACCGGCTCGACCGGCGGCATCGGCCTGGCCATCGCCACCGGGTTGGCCAGCGCCGGCGCCAGCGTCACCATCGTCGGCCGCACGCGCGAACGAGTGGACGCTGCGGTCGCCAGGGTACGCAAGGCCAGCGGCCGCGACGACGCCAACGGCGTGGTCGCCGATGTCGGCACCGCGGAAGGTTGCAAGGCATTGATCGCGGTGCGACCGGACACGGACATCCTGGTCAACAACCTCGGCGTCTACGGCACCCGCGAGTTCTTCGACATCGACGATGCGCGGTGGGACGAGTACTGGCAGGTCAACGTCATGAGCGGCGTGCGCCTGGGCCGCCACTACGCCCGAGGCATGCGCGAACGCGGTTGGGGGCGGATCCAGTTCGTGTCCAGCGAGTCGGCACTCAACATTCCCACCGAGATGGTCCATTACGGCGCCAACAAGTCCGCCGTGCAGGGCCTCTCGCGCGGCCTGGCGAAGGTGCTTGCCGGCACCGGCGTCACCGTCAACACCATCCTGCCGGGGCCGACGCGTACCGAGGGCGGCGTGGCGATGATGACCGAGCTGGCGGCCAGGCGCGGCGTGACGCCGCTGGAGATGGAGGGCCTGTTCCTGGCCGAGAATCGCCCGTCCAACCTGCTCGGCCGCTTCGCAACGCCGGAAGAGGTCGCCAACCTCAGCGTCTACGTCGCATCCCCGCAGGCCAGCGCCACCACCGGCTCCGCGCTGCGCGCCGACGGCGGCACCGTCGAAACCATCGCCTGACCATCCGCGCAAATCGAGAGGACACCCACCATGGACAAACGCAAACTCGGCCGTTCCGGCCTGCAGATCGCACCGCTGGTCTTCGGCGGCAACGTGTTCGGCTGGACCGCCGACGAAACCCGCTCGTTCGAACTGCTCGACCGCTTCACCAGTCGCGGCTTCAACGCCATCGACACCGCCGACGTCTACTCGTCGTGGGCCCCTGGTCTGTCCGGCGGCGAATCGGAAACCGTGATCGGCAACTGGCTCGCACGCCGCGGGCGCCGCGACGACGTGGTGCTGATGACCAAGGTCGGCATGTGGGATCGGCACAAGGGCCTGTCGGCCGATAGCATCGCCGCCGCCGTGGACGACTCGCTCGAGCGCCTGCGCACCGACTACATCGACGTCTACTTCGCCCACGTCGATGACAAGGAGGTGCTGCTGGAGGAAACCCTTGGCGCGTTTGCCAAACTCGTCAAAGCCGGCAAGGTGCGTGCCCTCGGCGCCTCCAACCATGAAGCCGCGCGCCTGCGCGAGGCGCTGGCGGTATCGACGGGGCAAGGGCTGCCGCGCTACGAAGTCATCCAGCCGCGCTACAACCTGTACGACCGCGCCGATGTCGAGTCCGGACTGGTGGACATCGCCGCCGAGTACGACCTGGGCCTGGTCAGCTACTTCTCGCTGGCCAGCGGCTTCCTGACCGGGAAGTACAAAAGCGTCGGCGACCTGAAGGGCAAGGCGCGCGCCGGCTTCCTGGAAGGCTACTTCGACAGGCGCGGCCTGGCGCTGCTGGATGTTCTGCGCAAGGTCGCCGACGACGTCTCCGCCACCCCGGCACAGGTCGCGCTGGCCTGGCTGATGGCGCAGCCGCAAGTCACGGCACCCATCGCCAGCGCCACCAGCCCGGCGCAGCTCGACGAACTGATGGGCGCAGCCGAACTGACGTTGCCGGACAGCGCGATCGACATTCTCGATTCCAGCGGTCAATGACCAGGGAAAAGCGCACCGGCAACGACACGGTCGTTACAGCTTCGCCAGAAACGCATCCAGCAGCGCACCGCGGTACTTCTGCCTGTGCAGCAGCAACGAGAGCTTGCGGCGCAGGTCGAGGAACGGCGTCTTCAGCGCCTTCAACCTCCCGGTCGCCAGCGCATCGGTGACCGCCACGGCAGGCAGGCAGGCGATGCCGAGGCCGGCCACCACCGCCTGCTTGATTGCCTCGATCTGGTCGAGTTCCAGCACCGTTTCGCCGGGCGGCAGTTGTGACAGCACCCGCTCGCTGGTGGCGCGGGTGGCCGAGCCCGGTTCGCGCAGCACCCAGCGTGCGCCGGCGAAATCCGCCGGCTTCAGGCCACGCCTACGCGCCAGCGGATGCTCCGGCGGCGCGCACACTACCAGCCGGTCGTCGCGCCACGGCCGCACTTCCAGCAGCGGATGTGCCACCGGACCCTCGACGCAACCGACGTCCAGCGTGTGCTCGAGCATGGCGGCGGCGATCGTCTCGGTGTTCGCCACGCGCAGGCGGATCGCCACCTGCGGATACGCGTGCACGAAACCGCCGAGCAGTTCACCGACCAGGTAATTGCCCACCGTGTTGCTGGCGCCGATGCGCAGCTCGCCGGTGAGCGCCGCGCCCTCCTCGCGCCCGCGGCGGCCAAGCTCGGCATGGCGCTCCAGCAGCTCCTGTGCCAACGGCAGCAGCTCGCGGCCGCGGGCATTCAGGTGCAGGCGGCCGCGTTCGCGGTCGAACAGCGGCGCATCCAGCTGCCGCTCCATTTCCGCCAGCGCCATGCTGGCCGCGGGCTGGGTCAGGTGCAGGCGTTCGGCGGCGGCGCGCACGCTCCCCGCCAGCGCGATCTGCACGAACACCTCGAGCTGGCGCGGGCTGATGTTGATCATCACCCAATCTTATACTTCATATCAGCTTTTCCAAGTTTTACTGATAGGCGTGGACGAGGAGAATGGCGCGCCAACGACCCGACAATTTCGTACTTGCCCGTCATTCCTGCGCAAGCAGGAAGCGCTTCACAACAGCTAAGCTGGTCATCCAGCGACTTCTCGGCCAAAAGTCGGGAAAGCACTGGGCCGGCCTTCGCCGCGGTGACGCCAACCCAAGGCATTCGGGCCATGAACACACCGCTCGCCGCCGCCCTCGCCCGCCCGACCCTGCGCAGCCGCGCCGCCGGCCTGCTGCTGGCCGTCGCAATCGCACTCGTCGCCTGGTGGCTGGGCCGGCGGCTGCCGCTGGTCGGCGGCCCGGTGATCGGTATCCTGCTCGGCATCGCGGTGCGCAACGTGCTCTCACCCGGCGCACGCTTCACGCCCGGCATCGCCTTCGCCGGCAAGCAGGTGCTGCAGTGGTCGATCATCGCGCTGGGCTTCGGCCTCAGCCTTGACCAGGTGGCGAAAACCGGCCTCGAATCGCTGTCGGTGACCCTGGTGACGCTGACCGTGGCCTTCGTCAGCGCGTGGGCGCTGGGCCGCTGGCTGGGCGTGCATGACAAACTGAAGGTGCTGATCGGCGTGGGCACTGCGATCTGTGGCGGCTCGGCGATCGCCGCGGTGACGCCGATCATCGAGGCCGACGACCACGACACCGCGTTCGCGATCTCCACCATCTTCCTGTTCAACGTGATCGCCGTGCTGGTGTTCCCGCCGCTCGGCCACCTGATGCAGCTGTCCGACCTCGGCTTCGGCCTGTGGGCCGGCACCGCGATCAACGACACCTCGTCGGTGGTCGCCGCCGGCTACAGCTACAGCCACGCGGCCGGCGACTACGCCACCATCGTCAAGCTGACCCGCGCCACGCTGATCATCCCGATCTGCCTGGTGCTGGCCTTCGCGGTGGCCGCGCGCGAAAAGAAAAAGAGTGCCGCCGACTTCAGCCTGCGCCGGATCTTCCCGTGGTTCATCCTGTGGTTTCTGGTGGCCTCGGCACTGCGCACCGTCGGTCTGATCCCCGCCGCGACCCTGCCCGCGCTGCACGTCGTGGCCGAGTTCCTGATCATCGTGGCGCTCACCGCCATAGGCCTGTCCGCCAACCTGCGCAAGATGATCGCCAGCGGCGCACGGCCGATTCTGCTGGGGCTGGGCGTGTGGATTGCAGTGGCGGTGAGCAGCTTGATGGTGCAGTTAGTGATCGGCCGGCTGTGAGATCTCGCTATCCAACAGCTCTCATTTACCGACTACGAAACATGCGCCTTCGGATGCCCGTCACTTTTGTCCATCGAACTTGATTCGCACCAGCTTTGTCCCTAGCAATCCCACGGACTCTTTGACGGTTGCAACTTCGCCAACGCGCCGCTCTCCAAAAGACTCGCAAAGCGTGACCGTCTGTGAAGTAAGTACATCGACATAACTAATAACTTGTTTGCATCCTCTGCTATAGCCCACCTCTTCGATTGTGACATCAAATGTTTTCGAGGTGCTTGGTATAAATGCAATCGCCGTGCGCAACATGCCGCGGACAAAAAAACCAAAAATCAGAGTTACAAGGCAAGCCATCAGGATCATCGAAACGAAGGCTTGTATAGGATCGACTTGCACGATTGTTCCGTCTTTCGATCGATATTTGTAATCCTTCGCTCGGAAATTGAGCCAACAACGCCATCCACCAAAGATACCTGCCGCGATGCCCAATGGATAAACAACAAATTTCTCGACATTCGGATAAAGACTTATATCAGTCTGCCATGTGAGAAAAATCAAACATACGGGGCCACCGACCACCATAAGCAGCAACAAGAAGATGCCCGTACGAAAATTGCTAAAACTCTCTTTTCCGGGTTCCTGAATATTAGGTGGCATCAAAATTTCCAATGAGACTGACGGCGATGTTCCCTTGACTGCAATCATTATGACGTGTTGATACGACACCAACCGCCCTTACGAAAACATCCAACTCCCCTGCGCGGCAGGGGCCAACAGCTCAAGCCTTCCCCTGCTCCACCAGCGTCAACGCCACCTTGTCGCGCAGGTAAACCGGCAGGGCCTGTTCGGGCGGCAGTGCGCGGCCGGCCTTGAATTCGCGGACAGCGAGTTCGGCCACGTGCACGGCCTGCGGATAGCGCAGGCCGTCGGCGGAACGCAGGGGGCCGGTGAGGCGCTGCGACAACGCGGTGGCGTAGGTGGCCCAGCCACTGCCGACGACCTGCCAGGCGCGGGCTTCGGGCAACACCAGTGTCTCCGCCGTGCAGATGCGCTCGTCGTCCAGCGCGAGCAGGCCGTCCGCGCCATCGCGGCGGTAGCAGGCGGCGTAGATCTCGCCCATGCGAGCGTCGATCACGGCCAGGATCGCGGTGCCCTCTTCTTCCGGCGCTTCCAGCGCCAGCGCGGCCAGCGAGGAGACGGTGACCACCGGCAGGTCCAGCGCCAGCGCCATGCCCTGCGCCAGCGACACCGCAAGGCGCACGCCGGTGAACGCGCCGGGGCCGCGGCCTACCGCGATGGCGTCGAGCGCGCGGCGGCCGATGCCGGCCTCGGCCAGCAGCTCGTCGGCCATCGGCAGCACCAGTTCGGTGTGCCGGCGCGGCGCGATCTCGCTGCGGGCGATCAGCTCGTCGCCGTGGATCAGGGCGACGGAGCAGGCTTCGGTGGCGGTTTCGATCGCGAGCAGGTTCATGATTTGTCCATGATAGCGGCTGGCGGCTCGGCCGAGGTCGACCCCGCTGTCGTCGGCATGCTCGCGTACCAGTCGATGCGGCGGGTCAGATACATCATCAGGCCCACCATCGCCAGCAGCACCAGCGCGCCGATCAACAGCGCGTACTGCTCGGCCGCGATCAGCCCGTACAGCATCGCGTAGATCAGCCCCAGCACGCCGCCCAGCAACAGGCCGGCGCGCCGCGCACGCAACACCGCCATCGCGTAGCCGCCCACCAGCACGGCCACCGCGACGGCCGCCAACGCATATGCCGGGCCGAAACCGATCTGCTCGGACAACGCCAGCAGCACCACGTAGAACGTGGCCAACGCCGCGCCGACCAGCAGGTATTGCACCGGGTGCACGCGCAGCCGCTTGAGCACCTCGAACAGGAAGAACGCTACGAAGGTCATCGCGATGAACAGCAGCCCGTATTTCCCCGCTCGCACGTTGCGCTGGTACACGTCGACCGGCTGGTACAGCTGCACGCCAAAGGTCGAGGCCTGCAGCGCCTGCTTCATGCCGTCATCATCGCTCCAGTGCTGGCCGTAGCTGCGGTTGAGGTCGAGCAGATGCCAGTGCGCGCTGAAGCCGTGGCCGTTGATGCTGCGCTCCAGCGGCAGCGCCGCGCCGACGAAGCTGGGATCGCGCCACGGCGCGCGCATCGTCACGTCGGTGCTGCGCCCCAGCGGCAGCAGTTGCAGCGCCTCGGTGCCGGCCAGCTTCAGGCCGACCTGCACGTCGATCGGCTGCTCGCCCAGCGTATCCAGGTCGATCGGCACCACCACGTTCGGCCAGCTGCCGAGTCGATCGGCCGACGATTCGAAGCGTGCCGGCTGACCGTTGATGCGCAGCTCGGTGACCTCCTGCAGGCCACGCAGATCAGCGATCGGCAGCCGCAGCTCGGCCTTGCCGCCCTGCCACGTCGCATTGCTGGCGCGGCGATACTGGGCGATGTCCTGCGTGCGGAACTGCGCACCGAGCTTCACCGTGGCGACGAACACCGGCGCCGCGTAGATGCCATAGCTGCGCGTGTCCACCGCCATCGCCACGTCCAGCTTCAACGTGTCGGCCAGCACGCTCTCGTTACCCGCCTGCCAGCGCGCCGCCGTCGCCAGCCCTTCCGGCGCCACCTGGCGCAGTGTCGGCACCACCAGCACGGGGCCGCCCAACACCTGCCGGCCGCCCCAACCCTGCGCAATCTGCGCGATCGCTCCCTCGCGCAACTGCTGGCGCTCGCTGACCAGGCCGCGCACCTGCATCAACGGTATCGTCATCAGCAACGCCAGCACGCCGATGCCCAGCACCTTGGCGGTCACGCTCTGTGTCCACTTGCCCATGTTCGCAGCCCTCCCTTGGATCCGGAGTGCCGATCACAGCAGCGCCCGCGGCACGGCAGCGGGCAAACGCGGGCGAAACGCAGGCAGTCGGGCGACCATGGCCTGTCCGCGCATCGTGTGTGTCGCCATGCGGGATGGCGGGCGTTCCCGCCCGCCCCGACTTATCGCCCTGCGCCGGGCCGGTTCCAGCGCTGGTCGCCGCGGGCCAGCCAGGCGAGAAAATCGGTGCGCATCGCCGCGCCCAGTTCGTGCCCGGTCGGGTAGAGCTTCGTCTCGTGCGCGACACCGAGGCGAGCGAGCCAGTCGCCGGCCCGCTGCGCCCAGCTCACCGGCAGCTTGTCGTCGTACGTACCATGCGCAACGTAGCCACGCAGCGTGGCCAGGCGCGGCGTATCGGCAAGCTGCGGTTCGAGTTCCGGCAGGATCCGGCCGGCCAGCACGGCGAACCCGGCCACGCGCTCGGGCGCGGTCAACGCCACGCTGGCGCTGAGGATGCCGCCCTGGCTGAAGCCGGCAACGACGGTATGCGCCGCGTCGATGCCGTGCGCCTGCTGCAGTTGTCCGATGAAGTCGATCAGCGCGCGGCGGCTGGCGTCGGCCTCGCTTGCGACGATCTGCGGCCCCTGGCCGGTGAAGGCGACGCGGAACCAGCCGAACGCCTGCGGCCCCAGCGCGATCGGGCCGCGCGGCAGCACCACCAGCGTGTCGCTGCCGGCGTCGGCGCCGAGTGCGGCCAGGTTGCTCTCGTTGCCGCCAACGCCGTGCAGCAGTACCAGCAGCGACGCCGGCTTCTGCGGCGGCGGTTGCAGCGTGCGGAACGCCAGCGCGAAGGCGGGATCGACCGACAGCGATGACAAGGTCTTCATGCGGCAGGCTCCAGTGAGGCGGCAGCCGCGTCCGGCAGGCCGAACGCGAACGAATCCATCGACAGCACGCCGTAGGTCATGCCGCCTTCGACCAGCCGCGCCGCATCCGTGCCGGCGCTTGCGCCCATGGCCACCAACAGTGGCAGGTAGTGTTCCTCGGTCGGATGCGCACGCTCGGCATGCGGCGCGCGGCGGCGGTAGTCGACCAGCGCCTCGACGTCGCGCGCGGCCACCGCATCGCGAACCCAGTCGACGAACTCCTGCGCGTACTCCGGGTTGCGGATGGCCTGGCGGAATTCGTACAGGTTGTGGGTCAGGCTGCCCGAACCGACCACCAGCACGCCGCGCTCGCGCAGCGGCGCCAGCGCCTGGCCCAGCCGCAATGCGCCGGCGGCATCGATGCTCTGCGGCAGCGACACCTGGAACACCGGCACGTCGGCGCCCGGGAACAGGTAGCGCAGCGGCACCCAGGCGCCGTGGTCGAGGCCACGGCGTTCGTCGAGCGCGACGTCGAAGCCCGCCTGCGCGAGCAGCTGCGCGGCGTCCTGCGCCAACGTCGGCGCACCCGGCGCGGGGTACCGCAGTTGATACAGCGGCGGCGGGAAGCCACCGAAGTCGTGGATCGTCTCCGGCGCATTGCTGGAGCCGACGCGCACGCCCCGCGTCTGCCAGTGCGGCGACACCACCAGCACGGCGCTGACGCCACGCAGCGACTGGCCGACGGCGCGCAGGTTCGGGCCGAGCACGCCCGGTTCCAGCGCGAACATCGGCGAGCCATGGGAGATGAAGATCGAGGGAGCGGTCATGACGATTCCTGAAAAGGGCAGCGGGCGCTGCTGCGCCCGCTGCGTTGAACGGCAGGTTGGAAGTCAGGCGGTGCGGCGCTTGTTCCACAGATGGTCGAGGCTGAGCGTACCGGCACCCTGGGCGGCGAGCATCAGGAAGCCGCCGGCCATCGCCACGTTCTTCCAGAAGTTGATCGCCTGCGCGGCGTCGCCGAGGTGGGCGTGGAACAGTGCCGCACTGGCCAGCGAGAACGCGGCGAGCGCCAGCGCGATCCAGCGCGTGAAGGCACCGGTGAGGATGGCCAGGCCGCCGCCGAGTTCCAGCGCGATCACCAGCGGCAGCAGGCTGCCCGGCAAACCGGCGGATGCCATGTATTGTTGGGTGCCGGCGTAAGCGGCGATCTTGCCCCAGCCGGAAATGATGAAGATGAGCGAGAGGCCGACGCGGCCGAACAATGTCAGTGAAGCGTTCATGTGGACTCCTTGCAAAGTGGGGAAGAATGGTCGACGCGAGGCGCGTCAGGCCTTGCTGATCCAGGTCGGCGCGATCGACGTGCCAAGGCCGGCGCCGTAGCCGAGGTAGATGTTCAGTGCGGCCAGCGGTTCGAGGTAGCGCGCGTTCTTCAGCGGGCCGGCGTCGACCGCCGTGAAGCCGAGGCTTTCGATCAGCGCCTTCGCGGTCTGCTTCGCCCGCTCGCTGTCGCCGGCGAAGAACGCCGGGGCGATCTGGCCATCGGCAAACCGCGGGCCGTCGGCCAGCACCTGGGCGAACAGCGTGTTGAACGCCTTGACCACCTCGGCTTCGGGCACGGCCTTGGCGATCTCCTCGGCGGCCGAGGTGTCGTAGCCGAGGGTGAGGCCCATGTAGTCGGCGGTCAGCGGATTGGTGATGTCGATGACCACCTTGCCCGCCAGCGAACCCAGCGAGCGCAGCGCCGGCACCGCGTCGGCATAACCGGTGGCAACGATAACGACGTCCGAACCGGCCAGCGCCTCGGCGGGGGCCGCGGCCACGGCGCCGGGGTTGGCGGCAGCCAGCGCCTGCGCCTTGACGAGGTCGCGGGCGGTGATGCGCACGGCGTGGCCGGCGCGGGTGAGTTGCCTAGCAAGGGCCGAGCCCATGTTGCCGGTGCCGATCAGGGTGATGTTCATGGAAGTCTCCGTGGGGCGCCCGGAGCATCCGGGCATGGGGAGTACTCTATTGATCAATTATGCGTTGATAAATTAGCCTTTGATTGACTTATTGTTTCGTAAATAGAGACAAAGGATACCGTCGTGGACAAATTCCAGGAGATGGCCAGCTTCGTCGCCGTGGTCGAGGCCGGCAGCTTCGTCGGCGCCGCGGAGGCGACCGGGCTGTCCAAGGCGGCCGTGTCGCGCCACGTCGCCGAGCTCGAACAGCGCCTGGGCGCCCGCCTGCTGCAGCGAACCACGCGGCGGCTGTCGCTGACCGACGATGGCCAGCTGTTCTTCGCCCGCGCGAAAGAAATGCTCGCCGCGATCGACGAGGCGGAATCGGAAATCAGCTCGCGCAGCGGCGAGCCCAGCGGGCGGCTGCGCATCAATGCGCCACTCAGCTTCGGCGTGCTGCAGCTGGCCCCGCTGTGGCCGCGCTTCGCGCAGCTGTACCCGAAAGTGTCGCTGGACATCGAACTGAGCGATCGCGTCGTCGACCTGGTCGAGGAGGGTTACGACCTGGCGGTGCGCATCACCAATCTGCCCAGCTCGCAGCTGGTCAGCCGGCAACTCGCCTCGACGCGCATGATCGCCTGCGCGTCACCGTCCTACCTGGCGCAGCACGGCACACCGCAGCAGCCACAGGAACTGGCGCAGCACGAAGTCATCTCCTACAGCTACTTCGCCGCCAGGGACGAATGGACCTTCACCGCACCCGACGGCAGCCCCGCCGTCGTGCGCACCCGCACCCGCATCCATGCCAACAACGGCGACACCTGCCGCGCCGCCGCGCTGGAGCACCAGGGCATCATCCTGCAGCCGGATTTCATCGTCGCCGACGACCTGCGCCGCGGCGACCTGGTCGAACTGATGCCGACGTACCACGCGATGACGCTCGGCATCCATGCGGTGTATCCCTCACGCAAGCACCTGCCGATCAAGACGCGGCGGTTGGTGGATTTTCTGGTGGAGGCGTTGGCGGTGCCGGGGTGGACTATCGGCCACGCGCTCGATTGACCACGGAGCATGGTGGGATCTGGCCCACCGTTCGCCCTGACGCAGGCCCGGAAGGGCCGAAAGTCGAAGCGCGATCGCTGGCGGGTGCTTCGACTTCGCTTGCCATCGCAAGCCACGCCAGGTGCGAACGGCTTGCCTGGCTGAACGTGGTCAAGACGCTGGATCCCGGTTTCCGCTCACTGCCATCCGGAATACTTTTAGAGGCCCGCGGCTCCAGGATTTCGAACACCCTTCCAATCGTCATTCCGGCGAAGGCCGGAATCGCACCTCAGCGATGCAGCAAAGCATCGTGTTGGGCGATGCCCTTTTTGCTTCGCCGTCCGCGCGTGCGATGGGCCTGGTTACAAGTGCGATTCCGGCCTTCGCCGGAATGACGGTGAGGGACGAGCCGGTCGGTTCGATGAAGCCGACCAGCGTGCGGGGGCAAAGACTGGCGGCATGCCCGCAAAGCCGGGCCAGTCGGGCCCCAATGGCGGCACCGCCCGGCGAACGGTCACGACCTGCCGGGCCTGACCGCTCGGCCCGACGCCAGCGGGGGATGTCATGGCCCGGACTCATACGATTCCGGTGCGCATGTTGATGGGCCAGGTCACCGGCCGTTTCGTTGCCGGGTCCCCCCAGCGTGCGGCCAGATTCGTCACGAAACACTCGATCACCCGGCCGTGGCCTTGCTTCACGGCATGTTTCACGGCCGACCAGGTCGAGATGTAGCCCATGAGCTCGGCGAGCGACCACGCTTTCCGAATCGCCATTGCGGGCGGCGGGAACTCCGCGAAAGGAAAATCGAGGTCCGCGTAGCCACGGTCGACCATCTGCCGTTCCGGTGGCCAGAACGGACCGATTTCGTCCCGATAAAAGTGCAGGAAGTGCTCGTCCAGTGCTTCGTCCAGCTTCGGCACGCCATAACTGATGAGCGCCAGCAAGGCACCCTCCCGGGCGATGCGCCTGACTTCGGCATAGAACGCGGGAAGGTCGAACCAGTGCGCGGCCTGCGCGGCCGCCACCAGACTCGCGCTGCGGTCCGGCACCGGCAGGTGTTCGGCGGGCGCCTGGGCATACCGCACGCGTTCGGTGACGGGCGCATGCACGATCTGGTCGGCGCTGGGGTCAAGGCCGAGCACGCTGTCGAAATACGCGCCCAGCTGTGCCGCCAACTGGCCGGAGCCGCAGCCGACATCGACAGCGAAGCGGGTGTCGGGCGAGGCACTCGCCAGAAAGGCGGCCAGCGCGGGCGGGTATTCCGGGCGGAACCTCGCATAGTTCTGTCCGCCAGCCCGGAACCAGTTGCCGGGGTGGTCGCCTCGTTCAACGGACATGCGTCGTCTTCCGGGTTGGTGCCTGGGCTTCCAGCAGGCGATCCGCGATAACAAGGGGCGGTTTCAAGGTCCACTTCCCGCCTGACTATAGTGAACCCTACCTGCTCCTTCTCTTTAAGCACGCATGGAGAGAGTGACTCGGCCGCCGAAGGCGATCGACCACTCTTCACTTTGAGCACCTTGGCCTCCGCTACTTGAGGTAGCTCCTCAGCACGCCGAGCACCGGCAGCAGCTCGTCCTGCTGCTTCGCGTTGCCGGTGTCGGCCACGTGCGAACGCAGGTGGCCTTCCATCACCTGCAGGATCAGGCCGTTGACCGCGCCGCGCACGGCGGCCAGCTGCTGCAGCACCGCGCCGCATTCCTCGTTGCCGTCGATGGCGCGTTCGAGCGAAGCCAGCTGGCCGCCGATGCGGCGTACCCGGGCGACCAGTTTCTTGCGGTTTTCCTGCACGTGGGACATGGCAACGGCCTGCCGGTCATATACTATGGGGGAGTATATAACCACGGAACTCCGCCATGCCCGCCCCCGACGTCTCAGCCTTCATCCACAGCCACCAGTTCAACCACGTCGACGCGAAGGCGGAGCGCAATACCCGGCGCGTGGTGTTCATCACGGCGGCGATGATGGTGGTGGAGATCGCCGGCGGCTACTGGCTGAACTCGATGGCCCTGCTGGCCGACGGCTGGCACATGAGCTCGCACGCCCTGGCGATGGGCCTTTCGGTGATGGCCTATGTGTTCGCCCGGCGCTACGCACAGGACGGCCGCTTCGCGTTCGGCACGTGGAAGATCGAGATCCTCGGCGGCTACAGCAGCGCCCTGCTGCTGGCGGTGGTCGCCGCACTGATGATGGTGCAGTCGCTGGAACGGCTGTTCGTGCCTGCGGCGATCCGCTACGACGATGCCATCCTGATCGCGGTGCTCGGCCTGGGTGTCAACCTGCTGTGCGCGTGGCTGCTGAAGGGCGAACACCATCACGGGCATGCGCATGGACACGACCATGGGCACGACCACGCCCACGGACACAACGGTCGCCATCACGACATGAACCTGCGCGCGGCCTACCTGCACGTCGTCGCGGATGCGGCGACCTCGGTGCTCGCCATCGTCGCGCTGGTCGGCGGCAAGCTCTACGGCGCCGCGTGGCTGGACCCGGCGATGGGCATCGTCGGTTCGGTGCTGGTGGCGCGCTGGGCCTGGGGGCTGTTGCGCGAATCCGGCAGGATCCTGCTGGATGCCGAAATGGATCAGCCGGTGGTCGAGGAGATCCGCGACGTGGTGCGGGAAAAGTTCGCCACGGCGGCCATCAGCGATCTGCACGTGTGGCGCGTCGGCCGCGACAGCTACGCCTGCATTCTTGGACTGGTGGCCAGCACGGCCATCAGCGCCGAGGATGTGCGCCGGCAGCTGGCCATCCACGAGGAACTGGTGCACGTGACGGTCGAGGTCGCGGCAGCCTGAGCCAGTTGCGCGCGAGCCAAGGCCTGTCGCAGCTCGACGCTTTTGCTTCGGCGAATCCCGAATCCCGAATCCCGGCCCTCAAGGCACCGCCCGCCAGCGGGCTCCTACGGGTTTTCCCCCGCATCGTCGAAGAAGGCTTGCACGTCCGCCAAGTCGCGCGTGCGCGGCATCGGCGGGACGCTGGCGAGGAACAGCTTGCCGTAGCCCTTGGTGGTGAGCCGCGGGTCGCACAGCACCAGCACGCCGCGGTCGTGCATGCTGCGGATCAGCCGGCCGGCGCCCTGCTTCAGTGCGATCACCGCGCTGGGCACCTGCCAGCCCATGAAGGGATTGATGCCGGACTGTTCCAGCGCGGCGAGGCGCGCCATCAGCACCGGATCGTCGGGTGCGGCGAACGGCAGCTTGTCGATCACCACCACGCTGAGCGCCTCGCCGACCACGTCGACGCCTTCCCAGAAACTTGCCGCGCCAAGCAGCACGCCATGGCCACTGGCGCGGAACTCTTCCAGCAGCCGCGGCCGTGGCGCGCTGCCCTGCACGAACAGCGGCCACGGTACCTTGTCCTGCAGCAGCTCGGCGGCGCGGCGTAGCGCGCGGTGCGAGGTGAACAGCAGGAACGCGCGGCCGCTGGAGGCATGCAGCACCGGCAGCACCGTTTCGACCACCTTGTCGGTGTAGTCGCGCGCATTCGGGTCGGGCAAGCCCGACGGCAGGTAGCACAATGCCTGGCGTGCGTAGTCGAACGGACTGTCCAGGCTCAGCGTCTGCGGCTCGTCCAAGCCGAGCTGGCGCGCGAAATGGTCGAAGTTGCCGGCCACCGACAGCGTGGCCGAGGTGTGCACCCACGCCGCCTGGGTGCGTTCGCGCAGGCCGCGCATCGGCGCGGCGAGATCCAGCGGCGTGGCATACAGCGCGAAGCCGCGTGGAAAGGTTTCGTACCAGCGTACGTCCTGGTCGCCGTGCGTTTCGACGATGCGCTGCAGCCGTTCGGCGAACAGCCCGGCGCGCTCGTGCAGGTTGGCGAAGCCGCGCGAGCGCTCGGCCTGCGAGGCCAGCAGTTCGGCCAGCGTGGCCAGCAGCTCGCCCAGCTCGTGCAGAGCCGCGCGTACCTCGGTGCGATCCTCCAGCAGGGCGAACGCGCCGCGCGCGGGCAGCGGCTCCATCGCCAGGCGCAGCTTGCGCAACGCATCCTGCAAGGCCTCGACCGGTTCCAGCAGCAGGCCGATCGCACCAGTGACGCCGCTGCATTCGGCCAGCGTGTCCTGCGCCATGTCGGTGAGCTGGCGCGCACTGAGACTCTGCGAGAAGAACTGCCCGGCCAGTTCGGGGATCTGGTGCGCCTCGTCGAGGATGAAGGCCGCCGCGCCCGGAAGGATCTCGCCGAAGCCTTCCTGCTTCAGCGCCAGGTCGGCGAACAGCAGGTGATGGTTGACCACGACCACGTCGGCCTCCATCGCCCCGCGACGCGCCTTGAACACGTGGCAGTCGTCGTAGAACGGGCACTCCACGCCGAGGCAGTTTTCCGCGGTGGAGGTGACCCGCGGCCACAGCGGCGATTCCTCCGGCACCTCGGCCAGCTCCATGCGGTCGCCGCGGCGGGTACGCGCGGACCAGGCGCGGATCGTCGCCAGCTGCGCCGCCTGCGTGCGCTCCAGGCTGCCGCCATCGCGCACGGTCTGGTCGAGCCGGTACAGGCACAGGTAGTTCGCGCGGCCTTTCAGCAGCGCCGTCTTCAAGCGTGCGCCCAGCACCGAGCGCACCTTCGGCAGGTCGCGGAAATACAGCTGATCCTGCAGCGCCTTGGTGCCGGTGGAGATGATCACGCGCTCGCCCGAGAGCAGCGCCGGCACCAGGTAGGCGTAGGTCTTGCCGGTGCCGGTGCCGGCCTCGGCGATCAGCGTGTCGCGCCCGGCGATGGCCTGCTGCACCGCCCGCGCCATCGCCTGTTGCGCCAGCCGCGGCGCGAAATCCGGCAGCTCGCGCGCGAACGGCCCCTCGGCACCGAGCAGGGCGCCGACGTCGTCGGACTCGGTGTCTTCGAGGGCGTCCATCCGCCAAGTATGGCGGAGCGGCCGCGCGGGACAAAACGGCGGCGGGAACCTCCGCCGTCGCCGGCGCATCAACCCGACAACCAGGCAGTTGCGGCGGCCACTGGCGGCCGCCGCGTGCATGCCCCACCATGGCGCACCACTACCGCAGGGGAGTAGCGCGATGACGACCGAACTGTGCATGCTGATGTGGAGCGTGGTGCTGGGTCTGCTGCAGGTCGCGCTTGCCGCCACCTGCACGGTCGCCCAGCGCGGACTGGGCTGGGCCGCGAGTCCCCGCGACGAAGTGAGGCCGCCGCTCAGCGGCGTGGGCGGCCGCCTGCAGCGTGCCAGCGCGAATTTTCTCGAGACCTTTCCGTTCTTCGTCGCCGTGGTGCTCGCTGCGCAGCTGCTGCAGCGCCACGACCACTTCACCGAACTCGGCGCCCAGCTCTACTTCTGGGCGCGCGTGGCCTACGTGCCGGCCTACGCCGCCGGCATCCCGTACCTGCGCACGCTGATCTGGGCGGCGAGCATCGCGGGCATCGTGCTGGTGCTGGTGGCGCTGTTCTGACGCCCGCCGACTGCGCGGGGTCCGCGCACGACAAACTCAATAGCGCGGGATGCCCGGCTTGTGGCACTGCGCCACCCACTTGCGCGCGGTGTCGGCGCCGGCCGCGTCGCGCGCCTGCAGGCGCATCTCCACGATGGTCTGCCAGTTGCGTGCGCACAGCGGGCCCAGCCTGGGGCCGAGCGACCACGACTTGTGGGCGAGCCTCTCGGCAGCGGAGAAGTCCTTCAGCCGCACCGCCACTTCCGCACGCTCCTGCAGCAGGTCGGGCGACTCCGGGTTGAGCTTCAGCGCCTGGTCCAGCGTGGCTGCGGCGTCGACGTACTTGCCGGCCTGCTCGTCGCGTCGGGCGGTGTCCTGCAGCGAGCTGATGCCCGGATCGCGCAACGGGTTCACGTCGATGACCGACTTCTCGCGGTCGCCGGCGGCGCGGATCGCGGCCACCTGGTCATGGGCCGGCGCCGACGGGCGCGTTTCCAGCGGCGGCGTGGTGGCGAACATGCCGCAGCCGGCCAGCAGGCCGGCGACCAACAACAGGGAAGAAGCTTTGCCCAGGTATTGCATGATCAATTTCCGTTCGGTAAGTCGGGTGCGGTGGAGGCGGCGCCGGCGGCAGCGGGCGGCGGGCCGTTGCTGCCGCCGAACAGGCTCTGGATGCCCTGCCAGAAACAGCCTTCGGCGTCGGCCGACACGGTGCCGGCGATCACCGGCACCTGCTGCGCGCCCGCGCACTGCGGTTCGGTGCGCCGGCCGCTGGACGGGTTGATCCAGGCCATCTCCAGCCCTTCGCCGGGCGCGGCCGACAAGGGCCGGGTCGGCAGCCTGGCGAACAGCTCACGCCAGGCGCGCAGGCCGCCGCTGGCGCCGAACAGGGTGGTCGGCTTGTTGTCGTCGCGACCCATCCAGAACACCGCCAGATGCTCGCCGGTGAAACCGGCGAACCAGCTGTCGCGCATGTCGTTGCTGGTGCCGGTCTTGCCGGCGGCGTGCAGCGAGGCCAGCGCGGAGTTGCCGAGCGCGCTGGCGGTGCCGTACTCGGCCACCTGCTGCATCGCCCAGGTGGTCAGCCGCACCGCGTCCCGGTACTCGCCGGGGCCACCCTGCACCTGATAGCGCTTGATCGTGCGGCCGTTGCCGTCGAGCACGCCGCGCACCGCCACCAGCGGCAGCGCATGGCCGTCGGCGGCGAGGTACTGGTACAGCTGGGTCAGCTGCAGCGGCGCCAGGTCCTGCGCGCCGATCAGCAGCGACGGACTGGGGTTGATGTCGCCGATGCCGAACGATTTCAGGAACGCCTGGATGCGCGGCAACCCGACCTGCAGCCCGAGGTGGATGGTGGCCAGGTTCCACGAGTGCGCCAGCGCATCGACCATGATCAGCGGGTCGTGGCTGCGGTGGTCGTCGTTCTGCGGCGTCCAGTAGCTGCCGTCGGGCTGGCGCATGCTGACCGGGCCATCGTCCATCAGGCTGGCCAGGTTCCAGCGCTGCGGCTGGGTCAGCGCCACCAGGTAGACGAACGGCTTGATGGTCGAGCCGATCGGCCGGCGCGCGTCGAGTGCGCGGTTGAAGCCCTGCTCACCCGGCGTCCTGCTGCCGACCACGGCCAGCACGCTGCCGGTCTGCGCGCTGGTCACCACCGCCGCCGCCTGCACCCCGTCGCCGCGCTTGCCCAGACCCTTCAGGCTGTCGGTGATCGCCCGCTCGGCGTACAGCTGGGCGGCCGGATCCAGCGTGGTGAAGATCGACAGCTTGCCCTCACGCAGCGCCTGCTCGTCGAAGTCGGCGGTGATCTGCTTGCGCACCAGGTCCATGAAGGCGGGGAAGCGGTTGTGCGGCAGCTGGCCGTTCTTGACGATGTCCAGCGGCGCGGCCTGCGCGGTATTGAGCTGCCCGGCGCCGATCAGGTTGGTATCGAAGAATTCCTGCAGCACCAGGTTGCGCCGGGCCAGCGCGCGTTGCGGCGAGCGGCGCGGGTCGTAGTAGCTCGGCCCCTTCACCATGCCCACCAGCAACGCGATCTCCTGCGGCCGCAGGTCTTCCAGCCGGCGCCCGAAGTAGAACTCCGACGCCGCCGCGAAACCGTGCACCGCCTGGCCGCCCTGCTGGCCGAGGAAGACGTCGTTGACGTAGGCCTCGAGGATGCGTCCCTTGCTGTAGTGCGCCTCCAGCAGCAGCGCCATCAGCGCCTCGTTGATCTTGCGCGTGAAGTTCTGCTCGCGGCTGAGGAACAGGTTGCGCACCAGCTGCTGGGTCAGCGTGGAGCCGCCCTGCACGGTGTGCCCGGCGCGCAGGTTGGCGAACGCGGCGCGCGCGATCGCGCTGACGTCGATGCCGATATGGTGGTTGAAGTCGCGGTCCTCGACCGCCTGCAGGCCGCTGACCAGCAGCGGCGGCACGTCGGCCAGGCGCACGAAGCGGCGCTCTTCCTGGCTGGCGCCGTACAGCGTGGCGATGCGCGCCGGGTCCAGGTGGGCCAGCTCGATCGGCTTGCCGCTGGCCGCGTCCTGCACCGACTGCACCACGCCCTGACCCAGCGTGACGCGGATGCGCTTGGGCAGCTCGCCGCCGTCCGGCCCGGCGTAGCCGCGCGAGGCGATGGTGTAGCGCGCACCCTGCTTCACCCAGCTGCCGGCAACCTGACCCTTGCCGTCGTTGCTGTAGCCGGCGAAGGTCAGCTCCAGTTCCAGCGCTGCGCTGGTCATCGGCGTGTCGGCCGCCAGCGGCAGCGGCCGCGCGTAGACCCGGGTGGGCACCGCGAACACCAGCTCGTTGAAACGGTCCTGCACCCGCTTGTTCAGCACCAGCGTGTACGGCAGCACGAAGCCGAACAGCAGGCCCATGCCGATCCAGAACGGGATGCGCAACCACGGCCAGCTGCGGCGTGCCAACGCGCGAGTACGGGTCAAGAAGGCCAACGCGGGGAAATCCGGCTATCGAATGGTTGGATCATAGGGCCTGCTACCCGGCGGGCATATGAACGCGGCGGGCGGTTTTATGGCCGAATACGGGCAACAAGGCATCGGGGAACCGGTAGGAGCGCACCCTGTGCACGATGCTCTTCGTCACGTGGCGAAAGAGCATCGCGCACAGGGTGCGCTCCTACACGGGGGGTACCCACATCGCGGCGTCTGGGCGGAACGGGCGCGGACGGATGCCGAGCAGGTGTTGCAATTCGCCGTTGTCGGCGACCAGGTCGCTGTCCAGCCGGCTCAACGGACCGCGCAGCGGCGGCAGCGCGCGCTGGCCCAGCCGCAGCAGCCAGGCCGGCAGCGGCAAGGGCACGGTGGCTCCCGGCAGGCTGCCACGCACCCGCGCAAACATCTCGCCGGCACGCAGCCGCTCGCCGCCGCCGATCGGCAGGATCCGCCCGGCCGCCGCCGGGCATTCCAGCGCGGCCAGCACCGCCTGCGCGATGTCGTCGGCATGTACCGGCTGGCGCAAGCCGCGTCCGGACGGCAGCGGAAACAGCCGCAGTCGCATCGCGCGGCGGGCGATCGGGCTGAGGCTCTTGTCCAGGCCGGCGCCGTAGACCAGGGTGGGCCGCAGCACGGTCCAGGCACAGCCGTGCCGCTCGCAGGCAGCGGCCAGCGCGGCCTCGCCGTCGCGCAGCTGGCGCGCGAGGGCGCGTTCGGCCGGCACGCTGGAATCGCGTTTGCTTTCGGCGCTCATCGAACTGGTGGCGATCACCCGCGCCGCATCGGCCATGCTGGCCTGCGCCAGCCAGTCAGCCAGTCCCTGCAGCGGGCCGAAACTGATGATCGCCGACAGCGGCGGCACCACCGGCACACAGTCCGGCAGCGTGCCCTGCAGCCAGGTCACTCCGGCCTGCGTGGACCGCGGCTGCCGGCTCAGCGCGAGCACCGCCTCGCCGCTGGCGAGCAGGCGCGGCAACAGGAAGTGGCCGATCTGGCTGCTGGCGCCGAACACCAGTACCGTCATGCGGCGCTCACCCGCCACGCCGCAGGCGGACGTCCAGGTCGAGCACGCGCGGGTTGGCCGGGGCCAGCTTGCGCGCGCGCTGCAGTGACTGGTCGGCACCGCTGCGGTCGCCATGCGCCAGTTGCTGCTCGGCCTGGTCGAGCCAGGCGCCGGCCAGCCGGTTGCCCAGTGCGCCCTGCGCGGCGTTGCCCGGCGCCAGTTCGGCGAAGCTCGCCAGCAGGTCGCCGGCCTTGCCCAGGTCGCCGGCGGCAAGCGCCTGGTTGAATTGGCCCTCGACCCGCCCGGGCAGGGCCTGCAGGCCGTGCAGCGCCGCCGCGTCGTTGCCGTCGATCGCCAGCGCGCTGCGGTACAGGTCGTAGGCACTGTCGCCTGGCGGCATCAGGATGT
Organism: Rhodanobacter sp. FW106-PBR-R2A-1-15; assembly: GCF_058789735.1. NCBI lineage: Bacteria > Pseudomonadati > Pseudomonadota > Gammaproteobacteria > Lysobacterales > Rhodanobacteraceae > Rhodanobacter > Rhodanobacter sp. FW106-PBR-R2A-1-15. Next base: position 48,619 of record NZ_JBYTEM010000013.1, read on the forward strand.
TGCCGTTGCTCGCCGCCAGCTGTGCGCGCTGCACCAGCAGCGCCACTGCTTCGTGCTGCTGCGGCGACACGGCCGGCGCGGCCAGCGGGGCCACCGGCGTCGACGCCTGGTCCGCTGCCGCGGGACGCGCCGGCGGCGGTGTCGGCGCGGATGCCTTGTCCAGCCGTGCCCGCGCCGCGGCAAGGTCGGCCGAGCGCGGCGCCAGTTCGGCCGCCTGCTCGAGCAGCTTCGCCGCCTGCGCGGTGTCGCCGCCGTCGAGCGCGGCACTGGCCTGCACGGTCAGCGCCTGCGCCACCCGGCCGAGGCCGTCGCGCGCCTGGGCGTTGTCCGGATCGAGCTTCAGCGCGGCCTGGAACCGGGCCAGCGCGGTGTCCTCGCCGCTGCCGACGATGCGGCCGGCGCGCAGCGCCTCCTGGCCGGCAGCGAGCGCCGACTCCAGCGCGCTGCTGTCCTGCTTGCGGGTCTGCGCCTGCAGCGCGCGCAGCGCCGGCAGCGCGCCGTTGTTCGGCTGCAGCGTGGCCAGTTGTTCGATGCGCGCGTCGGCCGTGGCGCCGTCCTTCGCGTCCAGTGCCGCGCGCGCCTGCACCGCCAGCGCGTTGCCGACCTGGTCGAGCCCGTGCGCGGCCACCGCGTTGCCGGGGTCGGCGCGCAGCACGCGCTGGTACAGCGCACCGGCCCCCTCGGGGCCATCCAGCTTGCCGGCGGCCAGCGCCTGTTGCGCCTGGTCGACCAGATCCCCCGTGTGCACCTGCGCGGCGCGGGCAGCGGCGATCGCACGGTCGAGCCGGTCGATGTCGCTGCCGCCGCCGAGCAGTTCGCGGGCCACCGTCGCCTGCTGCGTGGCCTGGGCCAGCTGGCCCGCCTGCAGCGCAGCGTCGGCCTGCGCCAGCATGGCCTGACCGACCTGACGCAGGCCGTCGCGGGCGCGGTCGTTGTCCGGCTCCAGCGCCGCCGCGGCCTGGAACAGCTCGCGCGCGCTGCTGCCGTTCTGGCCGTCCAGACGGCCGTCCTGCAGGGCCTGCTGGGCCTGCGCCAGCACCGTGTTGAAGTCGGTGCGCGGCAGCATGCCGCGCAGGCGGTTCTGATTCATCCACAGCATGCCGACCGCCGCCAGCGCCAGCAGCAGCAACCACATCCCCCAGCCGCGGCGATGCCGCCGGCGCCGCCGCGGGCCACCCTCCCAGCGCGGCTGGCGCGGTTCGACCGAAACCGGCGGCAGCGGTTCCTCGGCCGGCGCTGGCGGCACATCCAGTCGACCGAGGTCGCCCAGGGTGGGCTCGGTACGCGTCGGTGGATGTGCGTCGTGGTGGTCGCGGCGTCCGCTCATGGTTCGTGGCCGTGCAGGCTGACGCTGCAGCTTAACATCCGGCCACCGGCGCCGTTCCGTCCCCCGGCCGGCATTGCGCGGTCATTCAGCCGGTGCCGACCCGGCGCACGTCGAGCACGTTGGGCAGCGCCAACAGCTTGCCGAGCAGGGTGGACAGCTGCTCGAAGTCGCGCACGCGCAGGGTGAAGCGCATCTCCACCTCGCCGGTGTGCACGAACAGCCGGCTGGACGAAGCGATGATGTGCGTACCGGCGTTGCTGACCACGCTGGTGACGTCCTTCTGCAAGCCCTTGCGGTCGTAGCCGCGCAGCTCGATGTCGACCTCGTAGGCCTGCGCCGCGGCGTTGCCCCAGCTCACCTCGATCACCCGGTCCGGATCGCGCGCGGCGAGCCGCGCCAGGCTGCTGCAGTCGGTGCGATGCACGGAGACGCCGCGGCCCTTGGTGACGAAGCCGCGCACCGGGTCGCCGGGCAGCGGCTGGCAGCAGCGCGCCAGCGTGGTCAGCAGGTTGCCGATGCCTTCGATGCGCAGCGCGCTGTGATCGAGCGTGGCGTGGCGCGAGGCCACCGGCGTACCCGACTGGGTGACGGCCGCCGGTTCGGACGGCTGCGCCGCCTCCTGCAGCACGCGGGCGATCTGCCCCGACGTGACCTCGCCCAGCGCCAGCGCCACCAGCAGCTCGTCGTGGTTCTTCAGATGGAAGTGCGCCGGCAACTTCGTCACGTCGGCGCTGGCCAGCGCCAGGCGTTTCAGCTCGCGCTCGAACATGCCGCGGCCCACCGCGAGGTTGGCGTCGTGCGCGATCTTGCGGAACCACGCGCGCACCTTGTCCTTCGCCCGCGCGGTGTTGAGGTAGCCGTGGTGCGGCGACAGCCAGTCGCGGCTGGGCTCGGCCAGCTTGCCGGTGAGGATCTCCACGCGGTCGCCGCTCTGCGGCTGGAAGGTCAGCGGCACGATGCGGCCGTTGACCTTGGCGCCGCGGCAGCGGTGGCCCACCTCGGTGTGCACCAGGTAGGCGAAATCCAGCACGGTGGCGCCGCGCGCCAGGTCGAACACCTCGCCCTTCGGGGTCAGCAGGTAGACGCGGTCTTCCAGCAGTTCGGTCTGCAGCTCGGCGGCCAGCGCGCTGTCGTCCTCGCCGCGCGGCTCCAGCAGCTTGCGCATCCAGGCGATCTTCGCCTCGAACTCGGCGTCGGCGCTGCCGCCTTCCTTGTAGCGCCAGTGCGCGGCCACGCCCAGTTCGTTGGCGCGGTGCATGGCGTGAGTGCGGATCTGCACTTCCAGCGTCTTGCCCTCCGGCCCGATCACCGCGGTGTGCAGCGACTGGTAGCCGTTGGCCTTGGGCCGCGCGATGTAGTCGTCGAACTCGCCCGGCAGGTGCGGCCACAGCGCGTGCACCACGCCCAGCGCGGCGTAGCAGTCGGTGATGCTGTCGACCAGCACGCGCACCGCGCGGATGTCGTAGAGGTCGGAGAAGTCCAGCGACTTGCGCTGCATCTTCTTCCAGATCGAATAGATGTGCTTGGGCCGCCCGGCCAGCTCGGCCTGGATGCCGGCCGCCGCCAGCGCGCGCTGCAGTTGGTCCAGCGAATCGTGGATGAACGCCTCGCGGTCGGCGCGGCGCTCGTCGAGCAGGTTGGCGATGCGCCGGTAGGTGCCCGGCTGCAGGTAGCGGAACGCCAGATCCTCCAGCTCCCACTTCAGCTGCCAGATGCCGAGCCGGTTCGCCAGCGGCGCGTGGATGTCGCGGGTGAGCCGTGCCAGCGCCTGCCGCTCGTCCTCCGGCAACGCCGGCGCCGCACGCATGCGTGCCAGCTGCCGCGCCAGCAGCACGAACACCACGCGCAGGTCGCGCACGATCGCCAGCAGCAGCCGGCGCAGACCCTCGGCCGCGCCCTGCGGCGGCCGCTGCGCGTGCAGCGCCCACACCTGCTCGGCCGCCTGCTGGCCGTCGACCAGCCGCTGCAGTTCGGCCGGCAACGCCGCGCGACGCTGCGCCCACAGCGCAGGGTCGACCCGGGCCAGCTCGAACCACAGCGCCGCCGCCTGGGTCTGCGCGTCGCAACCGAGCATGCCGAGCAGTTCCAGCACGTCGGCGCATTCGACCTGGTTCACCGCGCGGGTGGTGCAGGCCTCCAGCGGCTCGGCCAGTGCCGGCAACACGGCGCCGGCATGCTCGCGCCAGCGGGACAAACTGGAGGGTTCGACGATCGGGGCCATGGAAGATCAGCTCGGGTATTGCCGCCTCATGGTAGCCGCAGCCGCGCCGACCGTCGTGGGGCAAATCGCCCTGCTCCCCTTGGCGCGGGGCCGTCCTACCGCGCAGAATCGGCGTTTCCCTTCTGCCCCGAGGATGCGCCCATGTCGATTCGTCCCCGCCACCCGCGCTTGCCGCTGCTGCTGGCGCTGTCGCTGGCTTGCCTGTCTGCGCAGGCGCAACAGGCTGATGGCCTGCAACAGCGCATGAGCGCCACCGAATTCAAGGCCGCCGGCCTGGACAAGCTGTCAGCGCAGGAATTGCAGAATCTCGACGAATGGCTACGCCAGAACGGCAAGACCACCACCAAGATGGTCGACACCAGCGGCCAGCCGGTGTTCTACGAACCAAAGCAGAAGCGCAGCAAGTTCAACGCCCACCTGGTCGGACACTTCAGCGGCTGGCACGGCCACGACGAATTCACCCTGGACAATGGCCAGGCGTGGAAGCAGATCGGCTCGGACGCACCCGTCTGCATGAGCGCCGACAACCCGGCGGTCAAGATCAAGCCGTCGCTGTTCGACAGCTGGCTGATGTACGTGAATGGCTGCAACGGCAGCGTGCACGTGCGGCGGACGCGCTGAGAGGTTGTGATTTTTTCAACCTCTCAGACCAGCCACGGCGAGGGCGTGGCGAGGGCATGGATGCCCGAGTTGAGGCAACGCAGGAGCAGTTGCCCGATGCCCGAGTTGAGGCAACGCAGGGAGCGGTTGCCCGATGGCTGGACATGAAACAGTCACGCAAGTGAGTGTTTCATGTGAGCGAGTCCGGGCGCGTACCGGACTCGCGACTGAAGAAAACCACAGGAAGTGGTTTTCTTCACAAGCTCTGAGCAACTGACCCGACGCCGGCGCCAGCCTGCTCCTGCGGCGCAGGGGCGCCGTATCGCTCAGCCCAGCGCCGCCAGCGCCTTGGCCAGGCGTTTGGCCGAGACCGGCTCGGCGGTCTTCAGTTCCTGCGCGAACAGCGAGACGCGCCATTCCTCGATCAGCCAGCGCAACTCGTCCAGACCCGCCGGGTCGGCGCCGGCGGCGCGGTGCTGCAGGTACGCGCGCCAATACGGCAGCACCTGCAGCAGGCGCTGCTGGTCCTTCGCCGGGTCCTGGCGCAGACGCTCGCCGCGCAGGCGCATCGCCTTCAGGTAGCGCGGGTAGTGCGCCAGCCGTGCCGGCGGCAGCTCGCGCAGGAAACCCGGCACCAGCAGCGCGTCGAACTGTTCGCGCAGATCGTCGTGGCTGGCGCGCGCGAAACCCAGCAGCGGCGGCTGCAGCCAGGGCTTGAGATCAGCCTGCGCCTCGATGATCGGTTCGGCCAGCTTCAGCCGCTCGACGCCGGCGCCGAACAGCTCGCGCGCGCACTGCGTGCGCAACGACTCGAACGCGCCGGCGGTGCGCACGTCCAGCTCATGGCGCTGCAGCAGGTCGGCGAAGCCGCCTTCGAGCAGGTCTTCGCGCAAGCCCTCCACGCCGCCCAATGGAGCGTACTTCAAGGCCAGCGCATGGCCGATCGGCAGCCGGCGGCGCGCCTGCTTCGCCTCGCTGGCCAGCGCATTGCGCAGCAGCCGCACCACGCCTTGCCGATGCGCCACGCGCGCTTCGTCGCTGCGCTCGAACACGCGCAGCGCCACCGTCTCGCCCAGGTCGACCAGCGCCGGGAACGCGGTGAGTCCGCCCTCGGAACGCAGCTGCGCTGGGATCTCCTCGAAATCCCAGCTGGCCACGTCTTCGCGGGTCAGCTCGAGATCGGTCTTGCGCGAGAACGCCTCGCGCGCCGGCCCTTCCCATTGCCCGCGCAGGGCCGCCAGGTCGCGACCGCTGGCCAGCGTCCTGCCACGCTCGTCATGCAGGCGGTAGCGCATCAGCAGGTGCGGCGGCAGTTCGACGGCGGTGAAGTCGCCGGCGGCAAGCTCGACGCCGGTGGCGCGTTGCAGGAATGCAGCCAGCGCCTTCACCAGCGATTCGTCGCGCGGCGCCTCGGCCTCGACGAACGCACGCGCGAAGTCCGGCGCAGGCACGAAGTTGCGCCGCAGCGCCTTGGGCAGGCCGCGGATCAGCTCGGCCACCTTGTCGGCCAGCAGGCCCGGCACCAGCCATTCGCAGCGTGCCAGCCGCAGCGCGTTCAACATCGCCAGCGGCAGCTGCAGGGTGACGCCGTCGGCCTCGTCGCCAGGAACGAAACGGTATTCGAGCCGGTAGCGTTGCGCGCCGATCTCCAGCGCGGCAGGGAAGGCCCTCGCGTCTAGCCCGGCGCCGCCGGCCATCACGTCGTCCAGCGACCAGCGCAGCGCCGCCTGCTCGGCCGGGCGTGCCTTGCGGTACCACACGTCCAGCGCGCGACTGCTGGCGATCTCCTCGGGCAGCTTGCCCTCGAAGAATGCGACCAGCTCGTCCTCGTGGCGAATCAGCCCCTCGCGCCGCTGCTTCGCCTCGATGCCCTGCGCCTCCTCCAGCACGCGCTGGTTCGCGCGCACGAAATCCACCTTCGTGTCGATGTCGCCGCGCACCAGCGCCTCGCGCAGGAAGATCGCATGGGCCAGCGCGGGATCCTGCCGCTGGAAGGTGACCGGCCGCTTCTCCACCAGCACCAGGCCAAACAGGCTGACCTGCTCGTACGCCACCACGCAGCCGCGCTTCTTCGACCAGTGCGGGTCGCGGCAATGTGTGCGCAGCAGGTGCGCGGCCTGCTGCTCGATCCACAGCGGCTCGACGCGTGCATTCATCATGCCCCACACGCGCCCGCCCACGTCGAGGATCTGCGCGCAGAAGACCCAGTTCGGCGGCGCCTTCGCCAGCGCCGAGCCGGGGAACAGCTGGAACTTGCGCTCGCGCGTGCTCTGGTAGACGCCCTTTTCGTCCTTGCGGCCGACCTGGGTGGGTAATCCAGAGAGCAAAGATCGATGGACGGATTCATGGAGATGCTCCGCCGCGTCGCTGACCTCACTCCCTCCCCTGCTCGCCCCAAAGGGACTTCCTTCGGTCGCAGGGGAGGGCTGGGGTGGGGTCCGCTTTTGACTTTGTACAGCAACGTCAAGAGCTCTACCCCCTCCCGGCCTCCCCCTGCCAGCAGGGGGAGGAGCGGAGCGTGCGGCCGGCGGCTGCCCATCCAGCTTCCAGCCTAGCTCCCCCACCACCAGCAGCAACTGCCGGTGCAGCTCGCGCCATTCGCGCGTGCGCATGAAGCTGAGGAAGTGCCGCCCGCACCAGTCGCGCAGTTTCGACTGGGTCAGCTCCTCGTGCGCGTCGTGGTAGGCGCGCCACAGGTTCAGCACGCCGGCAAAGTCGGACTTCGGATCGGCGAACGCGGCGTGTGCGGCGTCGGCCTGCTGGCGTGCATCGGCGGGGCGCTCGCGCGGGTCCTGGATGCTGAGGAAGGCGACGATGACGAGCAGCTCGCGCAGGGCATGCAGCTGCTCGCCCTCGACCAGCATGCGCGCCAGCTGCACGTCGATCGGTAACTTCGCCAGGGTACGGCCGATCGCGGTGAGCTTGCGCGCCTCGTCGATCGCGGAAATTTCGGTCAGCCGGCGGAAGCCGTCGGCCACCACGCGCGGGTCGGGCGCTTCCAGGAACGGGAACTCGTCGACCTCGCCCAGCTTCAGCGCCAGCATGCGCAGGATCACGTTGGCCAGCGACGAGCGCAGCAGTTCCGGGTCGGTGAATGCGGCGCGGCCGGCGAAATCCGCCTCGTCGTACAGGCGATAGCAGATGCCCGGTCCGACACGGCCGCAGCGGCCCTTGCGCTGATCCGCCGCCGCCTGCGAGATCGGTTCGACATGCAGCCGTTCGAGCTGGCTGCGCTGGCTGTAGCGCTTGACCCGCGCGGTACCGGTGTCGATCACGTAGCGGATGCGCGGCACGGTCAGCGAAGTCTCGGCCACGTTGGTCGCCAGCACCACGCGGCGCTTCACGCCGGGCTTGAACACGCGGTCCTGCTCGCCAGCGGAGAGCCGTGCGTACAGCGGCATGATCTCGGTCTCGCGGTACTGCCGGCGCGACAGCAGCAGGTGCGCGTCGCGGATCTCGCGCTCGCCGGGCAGGAACACCAGCACGTCGCCACGCGGATCGCCGCGGGTGATCTCGTCGAGTACGGCGGCGATGTGCTCGGCGCTGCCCTGTCTGGGGTCAGAGTCACTTTTCGCAGGCGAAAAGTGACTCTGACCCCCCACTGGCCGCCAGCGCGTTTCGACCGGATACGCCCGCCCCTCCACCTCCACCACCGGCGCACCGTCGAAATGTTCGGCGAAGCGCGCGGTGTCGATCGTCGCCGAGGTGACGATGATCTTCAGTTCCGGCCGCTTGATCGCCAACCGTTTCAGATAGCCGAGCAGGAAGTCGATGTTGAGGCTGCGCTCGTGCGCCTCGTCGATGATCAAGGTGTCGTAGGCGGACAGCCACGGGTCGCCCTGCGTCTCGGCGAGCAGGATGCCGTCGGTCATGAACTTGATCAGGCTGCGCTCGGACACCTGGTCGTTGAAGCGCACCTGGAAACCCACCACCTCGCCCAGCGGCGTGCCCAGTTCCTCGGCCACCCGGCGCGCGACCGAACGGGCGGCCAGCCGGCGCGGCTGGGTGCAGCCGATCATGCCGGCCTCGCCGCGGCCGGCGGCCAGGCACAGCTTCGGCAACTGGGTGGTCTTGCCCGAACCGGTCTCGCCGGCGATCACCACCACCTGGTGCTCGCGGATCAGCTTGACGATGTCCTCGCCGCGCGCGCTGATCGGCAGCGATTCGTCCAGCCGGATCGGCGGCTTGGCCACGGCGCGGGCGCGACGTTTGGCCGCGGAACGTTCGATATCCGCGCGCAGCGACGCCAGCTTGTCTTCATCGGGGCGGCGCGACAGCGCACGCCAGCGGCCCAGCAGGCGGCCGAAATCGCGGCTGCATACCGTCTCCAGCTGGCCGCGCAGGCCGTGCAGACCGGAACCGGCGGGATCGTTGGCGGTCGAGTGGGTGTCGTTCATCGGACCGCGCATGATAGCTGCTGGCGGGTCGCCAACCCGATAGCCGCGGACTATCGGGAACATCCGAAGGATTCATTTCACCCGCGGGCACCGACCCGCTACGGTTGATCCATCGACTCACCGCAGGAAGGAGCAGCACATGGCCATTTCCATCGGTATCGCCGGGAAGGACCTCGAGGCGGTCGCCAGGCACCTGTCCCGGCTGCTGGCCGACACCTACTCGCTGTACCTGAAGACCCACAGCTTCCACTGGAACGTCACCGGCCCGCAGTTCAACAGCCTGCACACCATGTTCGCGACCCAGTACCACGAACTGTGGCTGGCCGCCGACGAGGTGGCCGAGCGCATCCGCACGCTGGACGTGTTCGCCCCCGGCTCCTACAGCCAGTTCGCCAAGCTCAGCGCGATCAAGGAAGAAGCCGGCGTGCCGGAATGGAAGGCGATGGTGGCCCAGCTGGTCGAAGGCCACGAGATCGCCGCCGCCACCGCGCGCGACACGCTCAAGGCCGCCAACGCTGCCGGCGACGACGGCACCGCCGACATGGTCACCGGACGCCTGAAGGAGCACGAAAAGGCTGCCTGGATGCTGCGCTCGCTGCTGAAGTAGGCCTTCCGGCGATTCGCCCGGAACCGACGGCGCCTTCCCGGGGAGGGCGCCGTTTCCGTCTCGCCCGCCGTCCTGGCGCGCTGCGCTCCTGACCTTGCGCTGACCGCAGCTGACGCGCTTTATTGAGCCCGATGGCATGGATTGGTTAAGCTCCTCGGGCTCTACCGCCTGTTGCGCAGGCTTCCTCCGGGGATTTTTTTGAGCGCCACCGCAGCAAACCACAACAGCCGGTATCCGCTGCTCACGGCGATCGTGCTCGCCCTGATCGTGGCCGCGATGAACATCGGGCTGTGGTGGTGGGGCAACTACCCGCGCGGGCCGGAGGACTGGCACGGCAAGGTCGGCGGCTACGCGCTGTCGGTGTTCCAGCGCTACCAGAGCCCGTTCAAGCAGGATTATCCCAGCGACGACGAGATCGCCGCCGACCTCAAGCTGCTGCATCGGTACACGGACCACATCCGCAGCTACACCATGCGGCAGAACCCGCAGCTGTACCGGCTGGCGCAGGCCGTAGGGCTGAAGGTGATGGCCGGTGCGGAGATCGACAAGCGGCTGGACAACAACGAGCGCGAGATCGAGCTGCTGATCGCCAAGGCGCGCGCCTACCCGGACACCGTCACCCGGGTCATCGTGGGCAACGAGGTGCTGTTCCGCAACGACCTGCCGCCCGAGCAGATGATGCTGTACCTGGACCGCGTGCGCGCCGCCGTGCACCAGCCGGTGTCGATCGCCGAGCCGGACTACATCTGGCTGAAGTATCCCGAGCTGGTGCAGCACGTGGACTTCATCACCATCCACCTGTTCCCGTTCTGGAACGGCGTGCCGGTCAGCGGCCCCTCCGGCAACCCCCATCCGGCGCTGGACCAGGCGCTCGGCGCCTACCAGCAGATCCGCCAGCGCTACCCGGACAAGCCGGTGGTGGTCGGCGAAATCGGCTGGCCGTCGAACGGCGACCGTCACGAGTACGCCGACCCGTCGGTGTCCAACGAGGCGATCTTCATCCGCGACTGGATGAACGCGGCCAAGGCCGCGCACATCGACTACTACCTGATGGAGGCGTTCGACCAGCCGTGGAAGGAGAACCTCGGCGAGGGACGCACCGGCGCGTACTGGGGCATGTTCAACGCCGACCGCCAGCTGAAGTTCCCGCTGACCGGCCCGGTGGTCGAGGACACCTCGTGGCCGTGGAAGGCGATCGCGGCGAGCCTGCTGGCGCTGCTGCCGATGATCCTGTTCGCGCGCCGCTTCAGCCGCTTCAAGCTGATGGGGCGGTTCTTCTTCGCCGCGCTGATCCAGCTCGCCTGCGGCCTGATCGTGTGGTCGGCCACGCTGCCGTTCAACTTCTACCTGAGCTGGGTCGACTGGACCATGCTCACCCTGCTGTTCCCGGCGCAGATCGCCATCCTCGCCATCCTGCTGATCAACGGCTTCGAGTTCACCGAGGTGCTGTGGCGGCGCGACTGGCTCCGCCACGCCGGCATGCTCACGCCCGACCCGCCTGAGAAGCAGCCGTTCGTGTCGATCCACCTGGCCTGCTACAACGAACCGCCGGAGATGGTGCAGGTCACGCTCGATTCGCTGGCCGCACTGGACTACGCCAACTTCGAAGTGCTGGTGATCGACAACAACACCAAGGACCCGGCGGTGTGGCAGCCGGTGCAGGCCTATTGCGAGAAGCTCGGCCCGCGCTTCCGCTTCTTCCACCTGGAACCGTGGCCCGGCTTCAAGGCCGGCGCGCTGAACTTCGGCCTGAAGGAAACCGCGCCGGAAGCCGACGTGGTGGCGGTGATCGACGCCGACTACGTGGTGCGCCCGGACTGGCTGTCCACCCTCACCGGCCACTTCCACGACCCGAAGGTGGCGGTGGTGCAGTGCCCGCAGTCGCACCGCGATTTCGAGCACAACCGCTTCCGCCGCATGACCGCGTGGGAGTTCGACGGCTTCTTCCGCATCGGCATGCACCACCGCAACGAGCGCAACGCAATCATCCAGCACGGCACCATGACGATGGTCCGGCGCAGCGCGCTGGAAGGCACCGGCGGCTGGTCGGAGTGGACCATCTGCGAGGACGCGGAGCTCGGCCTGCGCCTGATGCATGCCGGCTACGAGCTGGTCTACGTCGACGAGCTGATGGGCAAGGGGCTAACCCCGGCCGACTTCAAGGCGTACAAGAGCCAGCGCTATCGCTGGGCGTTCGGCGCCATGCAGATCCTCAAGGGCCGCTGGCGGTGGATGACGCAAAAGGGCCCGCTCTCGGCCGGCCAGCGCTTCCACTTCCTCACCGGCTGGTTCAGCTGGTTCGCCGACGCGCTGCACCTGATCTTCACCCTGATGGCGCTGTTCTGGACCGCGGGCATGATCGCCTTCCCGCAGTATTTCAGCCTGCCGATGCAGCTGTTCCTGATCCCGGTGATCGGCTTCTTCTTCGCCAAGGCCATCTTCGGCATCGTGCTGTACCGCGCCCGCGTGCCGTGCAGCTGGTACGACACGCTGATGGCCTCGCTGGCCAGCATGGGCCTGTCGCATGCCATCGCGCGCGGCATCCTGCACGGGCTCACCCGCCAGAAGACCTCGTTCGTGGTGACCGCGAAGAGCCGGCGCATGGGCGGCAGCAGCTTCGCCGCGTTCGCCCCGGTGCGCGAGGAACTGCTGATGGCGATCGCGTTGGCGTTGTGCATCATCGGCATGGCGCTGGGCTACGGCACGCGCTACGTCGAAGGCACCTTGTGGATGTTCATCCTCGCCGCGCAGTCGATTCCCTATGTCTCGGCGGTGATCGGCGCATGGATCGCGCATCGTTCGGGCGATACGGTCGGTTGATGCGGGCGGCGCCCGCATCGACAGGACCAGGAACGCGCTCCGGCTCCTGCCTCCAGGCAGGGTCGCCCTCGTACACACGAGTCATGCTCCACTTTGGGTAAGCTGCCGCTTATCGAAGACGCCTCGAGAACGAACCCCCGCGCATGCGCCGTCTCCGCCGACGCCCGAGCCTTCTGCTGTCGCTGTTGCTGCTGGCGTCGCAGGCCCATGCCGGGGTGCAACTGGTGGTGGACGGTATCGCCGACCCGCTGAAGGCGGCGGCGACGGCCGGCATGGAGCTGTCGCAGTACAGCCACCGCGACGTCAGCGCCGCGCAGGCAAAGCACCTCTACCAACGCGCGTCCGACCAGCTGAAGGCGGCGCTGGAGCCCCACGGCTACTACGACGCCAGCGTCACCGGCGAGCTGCAGCCGGTCGGCAAGGACTGGCGGGTAACCTTGCACGTGCAGCCGGGCGAGCCGGTCAAGGTCACCTCGGTCGAGGTGAGGCTGGCGCCGGAGGCCGCCGCGCTGGCCCCGATCCGCCGCGCGAAGCGCACGCTCGAACGGCTCCAGGGCAAGACCCTGGACCACGGCGCCTACGATGCGGCGCGCGACGCGCTCAGTGCACAGCTCACCGCCAACGGCTTCCTCGACGCGCGCCTGCTCACCCACCGGGTCGAAGTCACCCGCGCCAGCCACAGCGCGGCGATCAAGCTGGCGTGGCAGGCCGGTCCGCGTTACCGCTACGGCCAGGTGCACTTCGACGGCGCGCAGTTCAAGGACGGCTTTCTCGACCGCTACGTGCCGTTCAAGTCCGGCGACTACTTCTCGCAAAAGCAGTTGCTGGAACTGCAGCAGGCACTGAACGGCGCCGATTACTTCGCGGTGGTCAACGTGCAGCCGAAGATGGACCACGCGAAGCACGGCGTGGTCGACGTCACCGTGCAGCTGGCGCCGGCCAAGCGCACGATCTATACCGGCGGCCCGTTCATCGGCACCGACACCGGCTTCGGCGTGCGCGCCGGGATGGAGCGGCGCTGGGTCAACCGGCGCGGGCACCAGTGGAAGAACGAACTGGTGGTGGCGCAGAAACTGAAGACGCTGTCCACGCTGTACTCGATCCCGATGCCCGGCAACAACCAGCGCAGCTACAACATCGGCGCGAACTTCCGCGATGCGAACACCGCCACCTCGCAATCGCGCACGCTGGAACTGGTCGGCAACGAGACCCGCCAGTGGCACGGCTGGACCCGCAGCCTGGGCGTGCACGTACTGTCCGGCACCTTCACCGTGGGCAAGCGCGGCGGCGAGCCGGACAACACGCCCGGCGTCGAGCATGGGCACAGCACGCTGGTGTTCGGCGAGGCCGCGCTGACGCGCAAGCAGGCCGACAACCCCGACTTCGTGAGCCGCGGCTGGCTGCTCAGCGTGGCCGCGCGCAGCACCGCCGGCAGAGCGCTGTCCGACGCCAGCTTCAGCGAACTGACCGCCGACGCGAAGTGGATCCGCGCGTTCAGCCGGCGCAACCGGCTGATCCTGCGCGGCAGCGCCGGCGTGACCTGGACCGACGACTTCGCCGCGCTGCCGCCGCAGCTGCGCTTCTTCGCCGGAGGCGACCGCTCGGTGCGCGGCTACGGCTACCAGTCGATCGGCCCCCGCAACAGCGCCGACCGCGTGCTCGGCGGCCACCATCTGCTGGTCGCCAGCAGCGAGGTCGAGCACTACTTCACGCGCAACTGGGGCATGGCCGCCTTCGTCGATGCCGGCAACGCGTTCGACGGCACCGACTACCGGCCGAAGATCGGCGCCGGACTGGGCCTGCGCTGGCGCTCGCCGGTGGGCATGATCCGCGTCGACCTGGGCACGCCGATCCACGACGATCGCGCGCACGGCATCCGGTTGCATCTGGTGATCGGGCCGGATCTGTGATGAAGACGCAATCGGCCAGCGCCCGTCTTTCTCCCTCCCCTGCAACGCAGGGGAGGGTTGGGGAGGGGTCGCTCTTCGTCAATACTGAATCACTCCTTCCCGGCTTCGCCCTGGCAGAAACCATCGATGGAGCAGGCTGACGGCATGAAGTGGTTCAAGCGCACCGCGATCGCGTTCGCCACCTTGCTGCTGGTTCTGGCGGCGGCACTGTGGTGGCTGCTCGACACCAGTGCCGGGCTGCGCTTCGCGCTGGCGCGGGCGCAGGCCGGCACTGGTGGCGCGCTGCAGGTGCAACAGGCGCAGGGCCCTCTGCTCGGCCCGCTCGACCTCGCCGGCATCCGCTACGACGACGGCAAGGGCACCGTGGTGACGGTGGCGAAGGCGCGGCTGGATCTGCGCTTCTGGCCGCTGCTGGCCAGGCGCGTGCACGTGGCCACGCTGGACGTGGATGGTGTCGAGGTGGCGCTGCCCAAACCCGCCGAACAGAACAGCGCCAACGCCGGCGGCTTCTCGCTGCAGCCGCCGGTTGCGCTGATTCTCGATCGCGCGCATGTCGGCACGGTGAAGGTATCGCAAGGCGGCCAGCCGCTGTTCGCCTGCAGCCGGCTCGACCTGGCCGGCAGCTGGACCGATCGCGGCATCGAACTGCGCCAACTCGTGCTGCAGGCGCCCGACGGCCACGCCAGCCTCGACGGCAGGCTGGGGATCGGCACGCGTTACCAGGGCGACGGCAAGGCCGCCTTCGCCTGGAAAATCGGCGACACCAGTTATGCCGGCGATCTTGATGCGCACAGCGACGGCAAGCAGGCGCAAATCGACCTCCAACTCACCGCCCCGGCCGTCGCACGACTGCTGGTGGACCTGGTGCAATCCGGCGACTACGCCTGGACCGGCCGGCTCGATGCACCACGCTTCGATCCGAAGGCGCTGCTCGGTACCGGCTCGCTGAAGGCGCTGGCCATCGCCGTGCAGGGCCACGGCGACCGCTACGGCGGCACGCTCGACGGCCAGCTCGACCTCGACGACTACCCGTTGCTGCTGCAGCCGCTGCGCGCGCAGTTCAGCCGCGACTACGCCACGCTGACCCTGCAGCAGCTCAAGCTCGGCTCGCCGCGGATCAAGGGCAGCGTGGAAGTCAGCGGCATCATGCAGCTCGCGGCCAAGCCGCCCAACGCGCAACTCGACATCCGCTGGAACGAGCTGCAGCTGCCGGCGGAGCTGATCGGCCAGGCGCTGGCCAGCCACGGCGAACTCAAGGCCAGCGGCAGCGCCGACCGCTACCACGCCGATGGCAGCGTCGCGATCAGCCCACCCGGCAAGCCGGCGCAACTGGCGCTGAACCTCGATGGCACGCCGCAGCGGGTCACCCTGCACACGCTGGCACTGAAACAACCGCAAGGCGGTCTGCAGGTCGCCGGCACGCTGACCCTGCAGCCGAGCCTGGCGTGGCAGGCCGAGGCCAGTGCCAGCAAGTTCGATCCCGGCCAGCTCATCGCCGGCTGGAACGGCACGCTGGATTTCACCATTGCCAGCAGCGGCAGCCTGGCGAATAACGGACCCGACGCCACGCTGGAAATCCGCCAGTTGTCCGGCAAGCTGCGCGAGCGTGTGATCGGCGGCCACGGCAAGCTGCACCTGTCGCCAGACCAGGTGATCGATGGCCGGCTCGATCTTACCTCCGGCCGCAGCACGGTGAAGCTGCTGGCCCGCCCGGGCGCCAGCAACGACACCGACCTGCAACTGGCGATCGCCTCGCTGGGCGACTGGCTGCCGGATGCCGGCGGACGTCTGGACGGCCATTTCAGCATCCGCGGCAGGCAACCCAGGCTCAGCGTCAACGGTCAGCTGCACGGGCAGTCGCTGGCCTGGCAGCAGCAGAAGGTGGATGCGCTGCAGCTGGTGGCCGGCATCCCCGACATCAGCCATCCGGCCGGCAAGCTGGATCTGCGGACCCGCGGCGCGCACCTGCAGGGCCTGCAGTTCCAGCAGCTCGACCTGCTCGCCGAAGGCAGCCAGGGCGACCATCGCCTGGACGTCGATGCCCGCGGCAGCCAGCTCTCCGGCAGACTTGCGCTGCGCGGGGCGCTGAAGGGATCGACGTGGAGCGGCACGCTCTCCACGCTGAACCTGGAACCGCAGGGCATGCCCGGCTGGCGCCTGCTGCAACCCGCGCGGCTCAGCTACAACGACGGCGCGATGAGCCTGTCCGAGCTGTGCCTGACGGCCGGCGAACCGCAACTGTGCGTGGCCGCGAAGCAGGACAAACCCGGCAACCTCGACGCCAGCTACCGACTGCAGGCATTGCCGCTGGCGCTGCTGCTGAACGCCAGCGGCAACGCCGACCTGCCGATGCTCGCCGACGGCGTCATCGAAGGCAGCGGCAAGGTCCGCCGCAGCGCCGCCGGCGCGCTCAACGGGCACGCGTCGATCAGCTCGACGCAGGGCAGCATCAGCTACACCGACCATACCGAGGAACCCCTGCTGCGTTACCAACAGCTGCGCCTCACCGCCAACCTCGCGCCGGCCAGCCGGCGCATCGAGCTGCATGGCGGCCTCGACGACGGCGGTCGCATCGACGGCCAGCTCACCCTCAGCGGCGCGCAACAGACGCTGGGTGGCCAGCTCGACCTGCGTCTGAACAACCTAGCTTTCATCGAGCTGCTCAGTAGCGAGCTGGCCAACATCAAGGGCCACGCCGACGGCAACTTGCGTTTCGCCAGCACGCTCGGGCGGCCGGCATTCACCGGCCAGGCGAATGTGCGCGGCTTCGCTGCCGAGGTGCCATCGGCCGGCCTCAAGCTGAGCGATGGCCAGCTCGCGCTCAGCACCATGGACGCGCGGCAGTTGCTGATCCGCGGCCAGCTGACATCGGGCGCCGGCACGCTGGCCATCGACGGCAACGCCGGCTTTGGCACCGGCGCGCCGACCCGGCTGACGCTCAGGGGCAGCCACTTCACCGCCGCCGACATTCCTGCCGCGAAAGTCGTGGTGTCGCCGGACCTGACCGTGCAACAGGATGGCAGGGGCATCGACATCGGCGGCGCACTCGGCATCGACAGTGCCGACATCAACGTGGACATACTGCCTGGCGCCGGTGCCACCCGGGCCTCGCCCGATGTGGTCGTGGTCGACGAGAAACAGCAGCAAGCCGCCGGCAAGCTGCCGGTCAGCGCGACGGTCAAGGTGGATCTCGGCCAGCAGACGCACGTCATCGGCATGGGCCTGGACGGCCGCGTCGGCGGCGTGCTTACCGTGCTCGAACGCCCCAGCCGCGCCACCACCGGCCAGGGCCAGCTGACCGTCGACGGCACCTACAAGGCGTACGGTCAGAACCTCAGGATCCAGCGCGGCCAACTGCTGTTCGCCAGCACGCCGATCGACAACCCGGGGCTGAACATCCGCGCCGTGCGCAAGCTCAACCCGAACGCCACCATCGACGAAGGCCAGGAAGTGGGGCTGCTGGTTTCCGGCACCGCGCAGCGACCGATCCTCACCGTGTTCTCCAATCCGGTGATGGAGCAGTCCGACGCGCTGTCCTACCTGGTCACCGGCAAGCCGCTGTCGCAGGTAAAGAGCGGCGAAGGCGACATGGTCAGCGCCGCCGCGCAGGCGCTGGGCTCAGCCGCCGGCGACCTGCTGGCCAAAAGCGTCGGCGCGAAGCTGGGCGTGGACGACGTCGGCGTGTCCAGCAACGAGGCGCTCGGCGGCAGCTCGGCGTTCACCGTGGGCAAGTATCTTTCGCCGCGCCTGTACCTCAGCTACGGCGTCGGCCTGTTCGAGCCCGGCGAAGTGATCACCCTGCGCTACCGCCTCAGCCGGCGCTGGAACTTCGAGGCGCAACAGGCCACCGAATTCGGCCGCGCCAGCCTCAACTACCGCATCGAAAAATAACCGGCACGGTCGGCGATGGCCGGCCGGCCTGGTCCACAGGTCATGCACACAAGGTTGCCGTGGCGGACTATCGTGGGCGCTTTCCACGGCGGAGGAACGAGCATGCAGCGCACGCGATGGATACTGGCGACGGCGATCCTGTGCAGTCCGGCGGCATGGGCGGCGACGCCGGCCAGCCGGTCCTCCGGCATCGACCTGGCCGGGATCGACCACGGCGTGAGGCCAGGGGACGACTTCTTCCGCTACGCCAACGGCGAATGGCTGAAGACCGCGCAGATTCCCGCCGACCGCTCCAGCACCGGCACCTTCCTCAAGGTGTTCGAGCAGGCCGAGAAGAACACTGCCGAGCTGATCCGCGACGCCGGCGCCGGCCATCCCGCCGCCGGCAGCAATGCGCGCAGGATCGCCGACTACTACGCCGCGTGGATGGACACCGCCGCCATCGAGCGGCACGGCCTGGCGCCGCTCAAGCCGGAGCTGGCGCAGATCGACGCGATCGGTTCGCGCAGGGACCTGGCCCGCGTGCTGGGCAGCCGCCTGCGCGCCGACGTCGACCCGGTCAACGCCACCCATTTCCACACCCAGAACCTGTTCGGCCTGTTCGTGACGCAGGGGCTGGAAGATCCCTCGCGCAACATCGCCTACCTGCTGCAGGGCGGCCTGGGCATGCCCAGCCGCGACTACTACCTGTCCAGCGACCCGCACATGCTGGCAACGCGCGGCAAGTACCTGACCTACATCGGCGCCCTGCTGGAACAGGCCGGCATCGCCGACGCGGCGGCCAAGGCAAGAACCGTCCTCGACCTGGAGACGAAGATCGCGAAGGCGCAGACGGACCTGCTCGACAGCCAGGATATCCACAAGGCCAACAACCTCTGGCACATGGCCGACTTCGCGCAGAAGGCGCCGGGCCTGGACTGGGCCAGCTACTTCAAGGCCGCCGGCCTGGACGGCCAGCAGCAGATCGACACCTGGCAGCCGAATGCGGTAACCGGCCTGTCGGCACTGGTCGCCAGCGAGCCGCTGCCGGCGTGGAAGGACCTGCTGCTGTTCCACACCATCAACCAGAGCGCCGGCCTGCTGCCGAAGGCCTATGCCGACCTCAGCTTCGACTTCTACGGCCGTACCCTGCAGGGTACGCCCCAGCAGCAGCCACGCTGGAAGCGCGCGGTCGGCGCCACCAGCGGCGACCTCGGCGACGCGGTGGGCCAGCTCTACGTCAAGCACTACTTCCCGGCGTCGTCGAAGGTGGAAATCGAGCAGTTGGTGAAGAACCTGATCGCCGCGTTCAACGACCGCATCGACACCCTGAGCTGGATGACCCCGGCCACGCGCGAAAAGGCCAAGGCCAAGCTCGCCACCCTGCGCGTCGGCGTGGGCTACCCGGATAGCTGGCGCGACTACGGTTCCCTGCAGATCCGTGCCGACGACGCACTCGGCAACCACCTGCGTGCCGGCAGGTTCGAGTACGAACACCAGCGCGCCAAGCTCGGCCAGCGTGTCGACAAGGGCGAATGGTGGATGACCCCGCAGACCGTCAACGCGCTGAACCTGCCGCTGCAGAACGCGCTGAACTTTCCCGCCGCGATCCTGCAGCCGCCGTTCTTCGACCCGCATGCCGATGCCGCCGCCAACTACGGTGCGATCGGCTCGGTGATCGGCCACGAGATCAGCCACAGCTTCGACAACATGGGCGCTGAGTTCGACGCCGAGGGCCGCCTGGCGAACTGGTGGACACCGGAAGACCTGGCCCACTTCAAGGCCGCCGGCCAGCAACTGGCGAAACAGTTCGACCAGTACGAGGCGCTGCCCGGCCTGCACGTCAACGGCGAGCAGACCCTGGGCGAGAACATCGCCGACGTCTCCGGCCTGACCATCGCCTGGTTAGCCTACCGGAAGTCGCTTGACGGCAAGCCCGCGCCGGTGATCGACGGCCTGACCGGCGACCAGCGTTTCTTCCTCGCCTACGGCCAGGCCTGGCGCTCGAAGATCCGCGACGCCGCCCAGCGCCAGCGCCTCGCCACCGACGTGCACGCCCCCGCCGACTTCCGCGCGCAGACCGTGCGCAACCTGGACGCGTGGTACCCCACGTTCGACGTGAAGCCGGGCGAGAAGCTGTACCTGGCACCGAAGGATCGGGTGAAGATCTGGTAGGCGTTTGCCACTGCTGAAAACAAAGGGCCGCATGCAAGTGAGGCCCTTTTGCGTGGAGCTCGAACGGGTGTGGCCACAGGCGATTCCGCCAGAAAACCGACCGGCAACCAGGCCCTACTTTTTCCTGGCTGCCCGCTGCGCAAGCGCGGCAGCGTTGGCCGCCACCGCCGCGCGGATCAGTTGCCCGAACGCCGCCTCGTCGATCCTGTCCCCTTCGTGCAGGTCGATTGCACGTCGCGTGCTTCCTTCCATGCTCGCGTTGAAAAGCTTCTTCGGGTCGCTGATCGCGGCACCACGGGCGAAGGTCAGCTTCACGTACTGCTTGTACGACTCCCCGGTGCAGACGATGCCGTCATGCGACCACACCGGCGTTCCTCCTGACGTCGGCTTGGCCCATTTCCACTCCTCCTGAATCCCCGGATCGGCCACGTGGATGAGCCGACGAACACGCGCGAGCAACTCGCCCCGCCAATCCCCCAGCTCCTGAATCCGCCGGGTGATATTCGCTGATGCGGTTTCGCCATCCGGATGATCGGTTGGCTTCATGTTTTCTCCCTTCCCGTTTCGCCGGCCGGGTCTGCGCAGGCGGGGAAAGGAGCATAACCCGCAATGGCACGGGCGTTGCACCCAAGCCATTGCCCAATGTATAACATACGTTATAACAAACTAGGGAGATCGCCATGAAGCTCAAGATCACCACCATCGGCAACTCCGCCGGCGTCATCCTGCCGCGCGAACTGCTGGCCCGCCTGCGCCTGGAAAAAGGCGACGAACTGTTCGCGCTGGAAACCCCCGACGGCATCCGCCTCACCACCTACGACCCCACCCTGGCCAGGCAGATGGAGGTGGCCGAGGAAGTCATGCGCAAACGGCGCACCTTGCTGCACAAACTAGCGCAATAGGCAGATGAAGATGATCATCTGGATCGAAAGACCGCTCGCCATCGCCATCCACGAACGTCAGCTGGCCGAACACGGCGGCGGCTCAGGCGTGCGCGACGACAACCTGTTGGATTCCGCCCTTGCGCGCCCGAAGCAATCGCATGCCTACGGCGATCCGCCACCGGATCTCGCCGAACTCGCCGCCAGCCTGGCTTTCGGCCTGGCACGCAACCACCCCTTCGTGGACGGCAACAAGCGCACGGCTGCCGTCGCCTGCGAAGTATTCATCATGCTCAACGGCGGCATCCTCGACGCCGACGATCTCGATCTATACCCGTGCTATCTCGCTCTCGCCGAAGGCAGCCTGTCCGAAACCGAGTTCGCCGCCTGGCTACGCCAGAACATCAAGCTCAGCGGCAAAAAGCGCGTGAACGAGCCGCGTGCGCGCTACGCGCGCTGAAGCCCCACTTTTTCCTCATTCCCGCGAAAGCGGGAATCCAGTGCCATCGGTCGTTATCAGGTCAAGCCAAAACACTATCCCGGCTTGACCAGCTTCGTTGTTGAAAACAACTCGCGAGGATGACGGCGCTCAAGTGCCACTCGCGCTCGGCACCGTTTCAGAACGCCTCGATACCTTCTCCGCGAGTCGCTGGTCGTCAATCAGCGCCGGCCAGTCAGGCCGAAATGAAACGGACAACCATCCTGCAGATCAACCGATTCAATGTCGCGGAATCCGGCGTCGGCCATCCACTGCCGGCACTGTTCCGGCGTCGGTCGTATCGCCAGCGGCGGCCCGCGCGGAGTCGCAATGTCGCTGCGCCAGTGCATCACCGAAAGTACTCCGCCGTCCCGCAGGGTCCGGCGAGCTTCCAGCAGCAACTTTCCCGGCTGCGCCAGGTGCAGCAGGTTGAAAATCATTGCATGCGCCTGCGAACCGGCAGCCACGCCCGCACCGTCCGCGACGAAATCCCGCAACTCGGCCCGGATGTTGTGCAGCCCGAGGCTCGCGGCCTTCCCGCGCACCACGTCAATCATCCCCGGCTCGATATCCAGCGCGGTAACCACCCCGCTGGTGCGCTGCGCCGCCGGCACCGTGAACGAGCCATAGCCGCAGCCAAACTCGACTACATCGCCCTGCACTTCCGTCACACCGAACAGCTTTCCGACGGCCGCCTCGCAGTCGAAGAAGCTGGCCCACCGGACCTCGTCGGGCATGCCGCTTTCACGGATCTTCATGTGGCTTCCATTTACTCCCGAGCTGACGGTTCAAGCGGAGCAGGGAGACAACTCCGCCGATCAGGCCAACCATTCAAGGCTTCCGCAGGCGTGACCCTGCACTCGTCATCGGGAGCCTAGAGGCATCGCAGGCGATCGACCGCTGTCCGCTTTGAATGCAGCAAGAGCATCGTGCACAAGTGCGTTCCTACAGTGCCGGACATCGGCGATGTCGCCGACGACCAGTCCCCGCAAGCGATTCAGTCGCGCGGAGTTCCCTCGATACCCAGCCCATCAATACTGGCAATTCTGGAAGAATCAAACCCAGCCAGCGCACTGAACCGGCGACCCCGCTCGGCGTAGTCCTTGAACTGATCGAAACTGGGCGCACCCGGCGACAGCAGGATCACGCCGTGCGCAGGCGTGCGAGCCCTGGCAACTTCGACCGCACTGGCGAGATTGGCAACCAGCAGGATCGAACAGGCCACCTCGGCGCTGCGTAGCGCTGCCTCGATGCGCGCGCCATTGGCGCCCATGCAGACGATCGCATGCGCCGGCACCGCACGCATCGCCTCGACGAACGGCGTCCAGTCCAAGCCACGGTCGTGGCCGCCGACCAGCACGGTCACCGTGCGGCCGTGCAGGCTTTCCAGGGCGGCCAGCGTGGCCAGCGGCGTGGTGCTGATCGAGTCGTTGACCCAGTGCCAGCCATTGCGTTCGCCCAGCGGTTGCAGGCGGTGCGGCAGCGGTCGGAACGTCGCCAGAACGGGCGCAGCGGCGAGCGCGTCCATGCCGACCGCTTCCAGCGCGGCCAGCGCGGCGCAGGCGTTGAGTGCATTGTGCAGGCCCGGCGCCGCCAGTTGCCCGATCGGGAAAACCGCCTGCGCACCGCGGCGGATGAAACCGTCGCTGATATGCCAGCCTTCCAGCGTGCCGAACAGCAGGCGACGCGGATGCGCGGCGGTGCGTTCCAGCAGGCCTGGTTGCAGGCCGTTGACCAGCAGCGTGCGCGAGGCGTCGGCCAGCTTCAGCTTGTCGGCCACATAGCGCTCGCGCGAGCCGTGCCAGTCGAGGTGCTCCTCGTACAGGCTGGTGACCACGCCCAGCTCCAGCGGCCCGGCTTCGCCGGTCTGGAAGCTGGACAGTTCGATCACCCACAGTTCGGCGCGCTGGTCGAGCAGCTCCAGCAGCGGCAGGCCGATGTTGCCGGCCAGCGCGGTGCGCACACCAAGTGCACGCGCCAGGTGCGCGATCAGCGCGCTGGTGGTGCTCTTGCCCTTGGTGCCGGTCACCGCGATCACGCGCGCGTCGGGGTTCTCGCCGAACCACAGCGCGGTGCCCGAGGTGAACCGCGTGCCCTGCGCCTGCGCGGCCAGCAGGGCGGGCTTGTAGGCCGAGATGCCGGGCGACTTCACCACCACGTCGAACCGACTGAGCGTCGCCGCATCCGGTTCGCCGGCGACGATGTCCAGCGCAGGGTCGAACGCGCGCGCCGCCTCGACTTCGGCGGCGCTGCAGAACAAGGTCAGCGTCTGCGCCGGCAGGTACGCGCGTAAGGCCTTGATCACCGCGTGACCCTCGCGACCGAAACCCCAGATCGCCACGCGGCGATCGGCCAGTTCAGCGATACGCATGGAAGCCCCACGGTAGGAGCCCGCTTGCGGGCGATGCTCCTGCTCTTGCGAATCCCGAATCCCGAATCCCGAATCCCGGCGTCAAAAGCATCGCCCGCGAACGGGCTCCTACGGCGCGAGCGCGGACCTTCATCCGCCGATCGCCACCAGCGCGGGCTGCAACCGCGCCGGCACGCGATGTTCGGGCGATGGTTCCAGCCATGGCTCCAGCGCCAGCTGCGCCGCGTCGAGCTTGGGCAGGATCTCGCTGCGGAAGCGTTCGACCAGCGCGTCCTCCTGCCACTCCGGCCGCTGGCTCAGCGCATACATCGCCGCGCGCGCCTCGGCGCCCTCGCCCACGCATTCGAACGGCTTGTGGTCCTGGTATTCCAGCAACGCGTCGAAGCCGGCGGCCAGGCCTTCGTCGTCGAGCAGGTTGCGGCCGAAGATCGCCAGCAGCCGCGGCTTGGGCAGGAACGGCGCCAGCGCGAGGAACACGAAGTGGCATTTCGGGCATTGCCCGCACCAGCGGTCCACCGGCTTCGGGCCGAGCAGCTTGAAGTTGCGGTTGCAGCTGGAGAACACGTCGAAGTACGACGTCAGCTTCGCGAATGCCCGGGTGATCGCCAGCTCCGAGTACGGCCGCAGCAGCGAGCAGTAGTCGAGATCGGCGGCCACGTGGGTGTGCAGCCAGTCACCCAGCAAGATCTCGAAGGCGAGGCTCTTGCTCCACTGGTGGTTCACCTGCTGGCCGTCGTACTCCAGCGTGGCGGCCGAGGCGGAGCGCTCGTTGGCGAAGGCGATCGAGTCGTAGCCGTACAGGATCGCCGCCACGCCGAGGATCGCCGAGTTCACCGCGGTCACCGGGATATGCCCGTTCCACGCGCCCAGCCGGTTCAGCTCGAACAGGCCGGGCGCCAGCTCGCGCTGGATGTTCAAGGTAGGCAGACCGGTGCGCTCGGCGCAGCCGGCGATCAGCGCGGAGCTGCCCACCCACACCGCGGTGGCCTCGCCGCCGATGGACTTGATCGCCTCCACCGCGACCAGCGAATCCTTGCCGCCGCCGATCGGCACCAGGGTGCGCTTGGGCAGATCGAGCGTGCCGACCACGCTCGCACTGCCACCCCGAGGGAACGCAATCCGACCGCGCAGATCCAGCCCGTTGCGGTAGGCGAACTCGGCCAGGCCATGCAGGTACAGCTGGTCCAGCAGCTCGGCGGTGGCGTCGTCGAGCGGACCACTGGCCAGTTCGATCCGCGGCGGCACGCCGGCCTTGTAATAGCTGATGCCAGCGATCAGATGCAGCAGTTTCAGGGCGGCGTCGAACGCCGCCGCGCGCCCGGCCGGCACCACCGGCGCATTCGGAAAGCGGATGCGCTCGACCAGTTCCTCGCCGTCGTCGAACGCATACGCCAGCTCGGCCACGCCATCGGCGTAGCTCGAACGCACGAAGCGGAAGACCTGGGTCAGGCGCGGTTGCATCGTGTGGCTCACATCTTTCTCCATCGCCCGCATCGTTGGAAGCGAACAGGCTGATTCTAGCTTCGGGCGGTGCCGGCCCGATGGCTTTCGGCGGGCAAAGGCCAGGACAAACGGCGATCCCGCGCCTTTCGCCCGCTTGCCCCCTGGACAGGCGAACCCCGGATCAGGCTTCGATCACCACTTCGTCGGCCTCGTCGCGCAGGTTGTAGTGCGAGGACATCACCTTGCCGTACGCGCCGGTCTGCGCGATCAGGATCACGTCGCCCTCGGCCGCCTCGGGCAGGCGACGATCGGTGCCCAGCACGTCGCCGGATTCGCAGATCGGACCGACTACCTGGTACAGCGCGGTGGCCGGCTGGCCGAGCCGGGTGAGGTTGACGATCTTGTGCCAGGCGTCGTACAGCGCCGGGCGGATCAGGCTGTTCATGCCGGTGTCCACGCCGAGGTAGCGGAAGCCGCCCTTGTCCTTCTGCTGGGTCACCCGGGTCAGCAGCACGCCGGCGTCGGCGACCAGGTAGCGGCCAGGCTCCATCCACAGCTGATATTGCGGATAGACCGCCTTGACCTCGCGCAGCGCGCGGTCGAGCGCGGCGATGTCCAGCGGCGCCTCGCCCGGATGCGCCGGCACGCCGAGCCCGCCGCCGATGTTGAGGAACACCACGCTGGCGATGCGCTCGGCCAGGCTGGCCAGCTGCGCGTAGACCTCGCCCCAGTGGCTGGCGTCGAGCACGCCCGAGCCCAGGTGCGCGTGCAGGCCGCGTACGGTCACGCCGTGCGCATCGGCCAGTTGCAGGAACACCGGCAGCTGGTCCAGCGGCAAGCCGAACTTGCTGCCACTGCCGCCGGTACGCACCTTCTCGTGGTGACCCAGGCCGCGGCCCAGGTCCACCCGCAGCACGATCTCGCGGCCGCGGAACAGCTCGCCCCAGTGCTGCAGCGGATGCAGCGCGTCGAGCGTGACGGTGGCGCGGGTGGCGAGTGCGCCGGCGTAATCCCCGCGCGGCGCGAAGTTCGGCGTGAACAGCAGCGGCGCCGACTCCGGCACCACGGCGCCGACGGCCTCCAGCTCGCCCGGCGACACGCACTCGAACGCGAAGCCTTCCGCCGCCAGCGTGCGCAGGATCGCCGGGTGGGTGTTCGCCTTCACCGCGTAGTGCAGCCGGTCCACCGCCGCCAGCGACTTCAACTCGCGCGCCTGCTGGCGCACCGTGGGCAGGTGGTAGACGTAGCGCGGCGTGGCTTCGGCGGCCAGTTCCAATAGGCGCGGACGCTGCGCCACGCGCCACCACGCCGGCACGGCGGGAACGACCTCGCCGCCGCCGTAAAGCATCTGCCAGCTGGGGCCGAACAACGCGCTGTCGTCGGTGCGTAGCGCGCCCGCCCCGATCAGCAGGTCGTGCAGATGCGGCAGCAGCACATCGACGACTTCCTCGTCCACTACGAAGGTGAGGTTCAGGTTGTTCGACGACTGCGAGATCAGGTGCACGCGCAGCTGGCCGAACTCGGCCAGCACGCCGGACAAGGTGTGCAGCAGCGAGCGCATGCCGCGGCCGACCAGGGTGATCGCCGCGCACGGCGCAATCACCTTGACCCGGCATACCTTGGCCAAATCGCTGGCGAGCGCGGCGATCGCGTCGGAGTCGAGCAGGTTCTCGGTCGGGTCGAGCGACACGGTGACGTTGGTTTCGGCCGAGCCGATCAGGTCCACCGACAGGCCGTGGGTCTTGAAATGGGCGAACACGTCGGCGAGGAAGCCCACCTGCTGCCACATGCCCACCGATTCCATCGACACCAGGGTGATGCCCTTGCGCGCGCTGATCGCCTTCACGCTCGGCGCGTGCGCGCGCACCTCGGGGCCGATCACCGTGCCTTCGAGTTCGGGATGGTTGGTGTCCTTGATCAGCAGCGGCACGCGCGGTTCGCGCAGCGGCGACAGGCAGCGCGGGTGCAGCACCTTGGCGCCAGTGGAGGCGATTTCCTGCGCCTCCTCGTAGTCCAGCCGCTGCAGCAGGCGCGCACCCGGCACCTGGCGCGGGTTGGCGGTGAACATGCCGGCCACGTCGGTCCAGATCTCCACCCGCTGCGCCTTCAGCAGCGCACCGAAGTACGCGGCCGAAGTGTCCGAGCCGCCGCGGCCGAGCAGCACGGTGCGGCCATGCTGTTCGCGCGCGATGAAGCCCTGGGTGATGAACACCTCGCCCAGCGCGGCCAGGCGCGCATTCAAGGCTGCGTCGGGCTTCGCCTCGACCATCGCCGACAGCAGGCGGGTGCGCTCGTTCTGGTTTGGCAGCGCCACCGCCGCCAGGCATTCGCGCGCGTCCAGCCACTGCGTGGCCAGGCCGCTGTGGCTGAGGAACGCCGCGCCGAGCGCGCTGGACATCAGCTCGCCGTGTGCCTGCACCTGCGCCTGCCAGGCCAGTTCGCCGCGCGGCGCCGGGCCGTTGGCGGCCAGCCCGGCCAGGTCGGCCAGACGCGCGCCGAGCGTGTCCGGCAGCGCCAGCTGCATGTGCTCCAGCAGGTCGTAGTGGCGTTGCGCGATCGCGCCGGCCGCCGCCTTGCGCTTGTCCTGCCCACCCTCGCCGCACAGTTGTTTCAGCGCGTCGGTGATACCGGTCAGCGCGGAAACCACCACCAGCACGCGCGCGCCTTCGGCGCGGCGGCTGGCGACCAGTTCGCGGATGTTCTGCCAGCGGGGAAGCGTGGCGACACTGGTGCCGCCGAACTTCATCACGATCCAGGGGGCGTCCGCGGAGAGCGGCGCGGGGTTGGGCGGGGTCACGGGGGTTCGCTATAGGGTGATGGGTATTCGACCAGTGTTGCGCCGCGGCATTGGAATTGCAAATTAATTTTGTGGGCGATCCATTTGGACGTATGGACGGCCGAATGGTCGACACCGCAAGCCCGGCAAAGAAGGAGCGCCCTGCTCCCTCCCCTGCTCGCAGGGGAGGGTTGGGGTGGGGTGCTTTTGGTTTCCGATCGCGGGGCTTGCGGTGACCCTGCGCCACCCCTCCTCAATCCTCCCCCAGAGGGGGAGGAGGCGATGGCGTGCGCTGACACACCTCGATACCAGATCGCGCAAGTCTCGTACCCTCTCCTCAATCCTCCCCCAGAGGGGGAGGAGGCGATGGCGTGCGCTGCGCGCACGGGTTTATTGAACAAAGACGGGGATCTTGCCGATCCTTGCTTGCCATTCGCGCGGGCCGGTCTGGTGTACCGAGCTGCCGCCGGCATCGACCGCCACGGTGACCGGCATGTCCTCGACGGTGAATTCGTAGATCGCCTCCATGCCCAGATCGGCGAAGCCGACCACGCGCGAGGCCTTGATCGCCTTGGAGACCAGGTACGCCGCGCCGCCCACCGCCATCAGGTACACCGAGCGGTGCTTCTTGATCGCCTCGATCGCCGCCGGGCCGCGCTCGGCCTTGCCGACCATGCCGAGCAGGCCGGTCTGGGCCAGCACCTGCTCGGTGAACTTGTCCATGCGCGTCGCCGTGGTGGGGCCGGCGGGGCCGACCACCTCCTCGCGCACCGGGTCGACCGGACCGACGTAGTAGATGAAGCGGCCGTTGAAATCCACCGGCAGCGGCTCGCCGCGGTTGAGCATCTCGACCATGCGTTTGTGTGCGGCATCGCGGCCGGTGAGCAGCTTGCCGTTGAGCAGCAGGGTCTCGCCCGGCTTCCAGCTGGCGACGTCGTCCCGGGTCACCGTGTCGAGGTTCACCCGGCGGCCCTTCGAGGCGTCGTAGGTGAGCTTGGGCCAGTCTTCCAGCGACGGCGGGTCGAGCATCACCGGACCGGAGCCGTCCAGCACGAAGTGTGCGTGGCGGGTGGCGGCGCAGTTCGGGATCATCGCCACCGGCAGGTTCGCCGCGTGGGTCGGAAAATCCTTCACCTTGACGTCGAGCACGGTGATCAGGCCGCCCAGGCCCTGCGCGCCGATGCCGAGCGCGTTGACCTTCTCGAACAACTCGATGCGCAGTTCCTCGGCCCGGTTGGCCGGGCCGCGCGCGATCAGCTCCTGGATGTCGATCTCCTCCATCAGCGCTTCCTTCGCCATCAGCATCGCCTTCTCGGCGGTACCGCCGATGCCCAGCCCGAGCATGCCTGGCGGGCACCAGCCGGCGCCCATGGTGGGCACGGTCTTCAGCACCCAGTCCACGATCGAGTCGGACGGGTTGAGCATGACGAACTTGCTCTTCGCCTCGGAGCCGCCGCCCTTGGCCGCCACGATCACCTCAACGATGTCGCCCGGCACGATCGACATGTTCACCACCGACGGCGTGTTGTCCTTCGTGTTGATGCGCTTGCCGGCCGGGTCGGCCAGCACGCTGGCGCGCAGCTTGTTGTCCGGATTCAGATACGCACGGCGCACGCCTTCGTTGGCCATGTCCTCCAGCGACATGGTGGCGTCGTCCCAGCGCACGTTCATGCCCACCTTGAGGAACACGGTGACGATGCCGGTGTCCTGGCATAGCGGCCGGTGGCCTTCGGCGGCCATCCGCGAGTTGATCAGGATCTGCGCCATCGCGTCCTTCGCGGCGGGCGATTCCTCGCACTCGTACGCGGCGGCGAGGCTCTTGATGTAGTCGACCGGGTGGTAGTAGCTGATGTACTGCAATGCGTCGGCGACGGACTGGATCAGGTCTGCTTGCTTGATGGTGGTCATGGGTCTGGACAGGCGGCTTCGATTCGGGGACCAAGGCGCCGGCGAACGATTGTTCGCGGCGCACAACCCTCCCATTGTGCCGCAAATCGGCCTTCCGCCCGAAAGCGGCCCGCGGCCGCATGACACGGACAGCACGCTTCCGCACGTCCGGCGCGTCAGCCACAAGCCGCAAGAAATTTCTGGCAATCAGACACTTCCATGATCAGACGCGCCGGTCCAGACTCGCGCAACCAGCGCGGATCGTGTTCAGGGGCCGCGACTGAGGTGTGGGGTCGACTCGACTGCAAGCTGCCGGCGAACTGCCGCGGCCGCAACGAGTCCGACGTTTCGACAACTCGTTCCATGCCGGCAGGAACGGCTGCGCGCCGGTGCCGGCGTTGCCGCCTGTCACTTGTCGGCAGCGCCCGCCGGTGCAATCGTCGGGCGGTTGCCCTACCGGAAACCACCATGCCCTGCAACCGCCGCTTCATCCAGCTCGACGTGTTCTCCGCCAAGCCGCTGCTGGGCAATCCGCTGGCCGTGGTGGTCGACGGCGCCGGCCTCGACGACGCCACGATGCAGGCGTTCGCGCGCTGGACCAACCTTTCCGAAACCACCTTCCTGCTGCCGCCGACCAGCGCCGCGGCGGACTACCGCGTGCGCATCTTCACCCCGCACCAGGAACTGCCGTTCGCCGGCCACCCCAGCGTGGGCAGCGCCTATGCCGCGATCGAATCCGGCCTGGTGTCGCCGCACCAGCGGCAGCTGCAGCAGGAGTGTGCGGCCGGGCTGCTGCCAGTGCGCGTCGAGGGCAGCGGCAGCGGGCGGATCATCCACGTGCAGGCGCCGCCGGCCGGGTTGCAGACCGTGGCGGCACAGCAGCGTGCCCGGCTCGGCTGGGCCATGCATGCCGAACTGGCGGAAAGCCAGCTGCGTCTGGTCGACAACGGGCCGCGGTGGTTCGTCTGTAACCTGCACGAGGAGGCGGCGGTGCGCCAGCTGCAGCCCGACCTGGCCGCGATCGGCGCGCTTTGCGTAGCCGCCGGCGCCGTCGGCGTCAGCGTATTCGGCCGGCAGCGGAGCGGCGAGGCGAGCATGGCCGTGCGTGCGTTCTGCCCGGCCGACGGCACTCCCGAGGACCCGGTCACCGGCAGCGCCAACGCGGCGATCATGGCCTTCCTCGCCGAGGTCGGCGACCCGGCGGGTTATGGCCTGCGCTACCGCGCCAGCCAGGGGCGCGAAGTGGGCCGCGACGGCTGCGTCGAGGTGGTGCGCGACGCGACGGACGGCAGCATCAGCATCGGCGGCGCCTGCGCCGTGGTCATCCGTGGCGAGCTGCAGCTGGACTGAAGTACTTGTCCGTCCACGCGCCGACCGCCATGCTGCGGCTCCCGCCGCCAGCGACCTCCCCTGCATGAACGACGCCTCTCCCGGCTACGTACGCAGCCTGCGCCCGTGGGATGCTGCGCTGATCGTGGTCGGCGGCGTCATCGGCGGCGGCATCTTCCTCAATCCCGGCATCGTGGCGCAGCGCACCGAGTCAGGACTGGCGCTGCTGCTGATGTGGGTGGCCGCCGGCCTGCTCACCCTGGTCGGCGCGCTGTGCTACGCCGAGCTGGGCGCGCGGCGGCCGCGTGCGGGCGGCAGCTACGTATACCTGCGCGAGGCGTTCGGGCCGCTGGCCGGCTTCCTGTTCGGCTGGACCATGCTGCTGGTGATCTACTCCGGCTCCACCGCGGCGGTGGCGACGATCTTCGCCCGCTACGCCGCCGCGCTGTTCGGGCTGCCGGCGGCGTGGACGTTGCCGCTCGCCGTCGGCGCGCTGGTGTTCGTCAGCGGCATCAACCTGTTCGGCATCCGCCTCGGCGCTCAGGTGCAGAACCTGTTCGCCCTGCTCAAGCTGCTGGCGGTGGCGGCACTGGTGGGGTGTGGCCTGTTCCTCGCCGGCGCCGGGCACGGCCAGGTGCTGGCGGCCGATCCGGCGCGCCAGGACGTCGGTTTCATGGGCGCCGCGCTGCCGGTGCTGTTCGCCTATTCCGGCTTCACCTATCTCAACAACCTCGCCGGCGAGGTGCGCGACCCGCAGCGCACGCTGCCGCGCGCGCTGACCCTCGGCATGCTGCTGGTGATCGGCGCCTATGCGCTGGTCAACGTGGCTTATCTCGCGGTACTCGGCCATGCCGGGCTGGCCGCCAGCAGCGCGCCGGCGGCGGACGTGATGCAGCAGGTGGCCGGCCCGCTTGGCGCGAAGCTGATTGCGCTGGGCGTGGCGATCTCCACCCTGGGCTTCTGCAACATCACCCTGGTCGCCGGCGCGCGAGTGCTGCAGGTGATGGGCGAGGACGGGCTGTTCTTCCGCGCGGTGGCGCGGCTGCACCCGCGCTGGCGCACGCCGAACACCGCGCTGCTGCTGCTTTCCGGCTGGGCCATCGTGCTGGCGCTGTCCGGCAGCTACGGCCAGCTGCTGGACTACGCCACCTTCGGCGACTGGCTGGCCTGCGCGATCGGCGTGGCCACGCTGTTCTGGTACCGCCGCCACGATACCGGCACCGAGGGCTTCCGCGTGCCGGGTTACCCGTGGCTGCCGCTGCTGTTCGTCGCCGCGGTGACGCTGGTGGTGCTGCTGTCGCTGCGCGACAACCCGCGCAACACCGGCATCGGCCTGCTGATCATGCTCGCCGGCGTGCCGGTCTATGCGCTCTGGCGTCGCCTGTTCAGCCGCATGCGTCCCTAGCCCGCGGCAGCAATGCCACAATGCGCGGATCGACCCCGAGGAGATGATGGATGGCGCGCGTGCAAGCCCAGGTCCTGTCGACCGCCCAGGAAAGCGGCGTCGTGGCGGAGAAGATCCGCGACGGCATCGACCTCGAGGTCAACGGCGAGCGCTTCCGCCACACCGGCGATCCGCAGATGCCGCTGCTGTGGTACCTGCGCGACGTGCTGCGGCTGACCGGCACCAAATACGGCGGCGAAGCCGGCGAAAACGGCGCCGACCTGGTGCTGGTCGACGGCAAGGCGGTCTCCGCGATCATGCAGCCGCTGACCAGGCTGGCCGGCAAGGCGGTGACCACCGTGGAAGGTCTGGCCGCCAACGACGGCAGCCTGCATCCGCTGCAGCAGGCCTTCATCGACGAGGACGCGATCGGCTGCGGCTACTGCACGCCAGGTTGGCTGATCGCCGGCATCGACCTGCTGCGGCGCAAACCCCAGCCGGACGATGGCGACATCGACCAGCTGCCGAACCTGTGCCGCTGCGGCTGCCAGACCCGCGTGCGCCGCGCGATCAAGCGCGCCGCCGCCGGCAAGGCAGCCCGCGCATGAGCGGCCACGGCATCCGGCTCTCGCGCCGCCGCTTCCTGCAGGTGCTGGCCGGCGGCGCCGGTGCGCTGGTGGTGGGCATCCGCGTCGCCGACGCCGCCGACGCGCCACTGCCGCCGGCCATGCTCGGCGACAACCTCTACGACCTCGGCGCCTACGTGCGCATCGACGCCAGTGGCAACGTGCTGATCGGCGCACGCGACCCGGACACCGGCAGCGGCGTCGCCACCGCACTGCCGCGGATCATCGCCGACGAACTGGACGCCGACTGGAACCGCGTCGGCGTGGTGCCGCTCGGCCTTGGCGTGGAGAACGACAACGGCAAGCCGCGCTGGACCTACGGCCGCCAGCTCGGCGGCGTCGGCGGCTCGATCCCCGCCGCGTGGAACGACCTGCGCCAGATCGGCGCGGTGGCGCGCTGGCTGCTGCTGCAGGCGGCGGCGCGCCGGCTCGGCGTGCCGGCCAGCCGCCTGCACTGCGAGGCCGGCACGGTGATCGCGCCGGACGGCCGCCGCTTCGGCTACGGCAGCCTGGCCGCCGATGCCGGCAAGATCGCGCTGCCGTCCAGCGTGCCGCCGCTGAAGAACGCCGCCGACTACCGTCTGATCGGCCAGAGCGCCGGCGACGTCGATGCGCGCGCCATCGTCACCGGCACCGCCCTCTACACCATCGACCACTACTACGGCGACGCGCTGGTCGCCGTGTTGACGCATTGCCCGTGGCCGGACGGCACGCTGGCACACATCGACACCACCGACACGCTCGCCGTGAAAGGCGTGGTGAAGGTCGTCCAGCTCAAGCCCGAGCCCGGCCAGCCGCTGGGCAGCACGGTGATCGCCCCGGCGGTGGCGGTGCTGGCCGAAAACACCTGGGCCGCCTTGCAGGGCCGCGCGAAACTCCAGCTCGAATGGAAGCCCGGCGCCAGCAGCGGCGAGAACAGCGCTGCGCTGGAGCAGCAGGCCACCACCCTGCTCGCCGGCGATGCCCTGCCCACCAGCCGCGTGCGCAACGACGGCGACGTCGACGCCGCCGGCAGGAAAGCGGCGCGTCGCCTCGACGCCACCTACGTGCAGCCGTGGCTGGCGCACGCCACCGCCGAACCGATGAACTGCCTGGTGCGGCTGGACAAGGACCGCGCCAGCCTGGTCGTGCCGACCCAGGCGCCGCAGAAAGCCTGGGCCGTGGTGCAGCGTCTGACCGGTCTGGCCCCCGACCGCATCGACATCCGCGTGCCGCGCGTCGGCGGCGGCTACGGCCGCCGGCTCGACCACGACTACGTCGCCGAAGCGGTGCTGCTGGCCAAGGCTGTCAACAAGCCGGTGCGCCTGCTGTGGACGCGCGACGAGGACTTCAGCCACGACTGTTACCGCGCCGGCAGCGTGCACCGGATCAGCGCGATCGTCGACCGCAAGCGCCAGCTGCTGGCCTGGCACCAGCGCATGGCCAGCGCCTCCGCGCTGGCGCGTCGCGGCACGCCGGACGACCGCCTGTGGACGTCCGAACTGCAGGCCGACCAGTTGCCCGCCGCGCTGGTGCCGAACTACCGCAGCGACTGGTACGCGCTGGAATCGGCGCAGCCGCGCGGCCCGATGCGCGGCATGCCGCACCTCAGCAACGCGTTCGCGGTGGAAAGCTTCATCGATGAGCTCGCGCACCAGATGCGCGAGGACCCGCTGAAAACCCGCCTACGCATCCTCGGCGAACCGCGCGCGTTGCCGTTGAGCAGCGGCGGCACACTGGACACCGGCCGCCTGGTGAACGTGCTCAAGCTGGTCGCCGACCGCATCGAGTGGAAGAACTGGCTGCGCACCATCAACGGTCTCGGCATCGCCTGCTGGCACGTCGACGGTGCCTACGTGGCGCATGCGATCGAAGCGGCGATGCAGGGCGAACAGCTGGTCATCCAGCGCGTCGTCTGCGCGGTCGACGTCGGCCACGTGATCAATCCGCTGGGGCTGCAGGGCCAGGTGGCCGGCGCCACGCTGGACGCGCTGTCCATCGCGCTGAATGCGGCCATCACCGTCAAGGACGGCCAGGTGCAACAGCACAGCTACAAGGATTATCCGCTGGCCAGCATGGCGCAGCTGCCGAACGACGTGGAAGTGATCACCGTCCCCGGCGACCGCGCGCCGGCCGGCGCCAGCTTCCTCGCCATGCCCACCGCCGCCCCTGCGCTGGCCAACGCCGTGTTCCGCGCCAGTGCCGTGCGCGTGCGCCGGCTGCCGCTGATGAAGGAACTGCTGCGACTGCTGTGAATATCCGGGAGGCGGCGCCTCATTCGCGAAGGCTCCAAGAGAAAAACGGGGCCGCCCCACGGCGGCCCCGTTCCGTACACCTCGCCGAGACTGTCCGGCCGACAAGGCCGGACGGTGCATCGGTTACAGGCAGCCCGGGAACTTGAACGACGCGATGCGCGTGTTCCAGTTGAACGAGCCGGTGCTTTTCAGGTACTCGGTGGTGTACCAGAACGTGCAATCGTCGACCGGGTCGACCGTCATCGCGCTGTAGTCGCCCCAGCGCGACAGGTTGTTGCCGCTCTGCGAACCCAGGCCCTCGATGATGCTGTTCTCGGCCTGCATGGTGCTCAGCGCATCGGTGCCGAGGCGGCCGGTGTAGCGGATCGCCGGGTGCAGTGCGCTGCTGGATACGCTGTAGCCCAGCGCCATGTCGCCCATCTTGTCCATCGCCACCGAGCCCATCCAGCGGTAGCTGGTGTCCGGCGAGAAGGTGGACTGCTGATAGACCACCGGCGTAGTGCCCGGGCTGCGCACCTCATACCAGCGCACGCCGGTATACGGGTCGCGGTGCGTGGTGCCGACCTGCACCGAATGGCTCACCACCAGCGACTCGTAAGTGCCGAAGTTGCGGTAGGCCAGGCGGAACATCAGCCGGTCGGCCAGCGAGTCGAGCTTCTGGCTGGTGCCAGACTGCGGAATGCAGGTACCGCCGCCGCAGGCCGCGGCGAACGAGGCCACTGGGATGCTGACCGGGCCGGTCAGCGTGGTGTTGGCCGTGTTCGCCCAGTCGACGTGGAACTTCCACAGGTTCAGCTTGCTGGAGCCGAAGTTCATCAGGTAGTTCGGCGAACCGGCCGGCGGCGCGGTGGCGCCGTCGAGGTCGGCCGGCAGCACACCGCCATAGCTGCTGGACAGCTGGAAGCACTGCTGCGTGGCCGCGGCGCCGCTCAGCATCGCGTTGCGGTTATAGGCGCAGAGCTTCGCGCCGGAGAACGTGTTGCCGCTGAACATG
Source organism: Rhodanobacter sp. FW106-PBR-R2A-1-15 (assembly GCF_058789735.1). Classification (NCBI taxonomy): domain Bacteria; kingdom Pseudomonadati; phylum Pseudomonadota; class Gammaproteobacteria; order Lysobacterales; family Rhodanobacteraceae; genus Rhodanobacter; species Rhodanobacter sp. FW106-PBR-R2A-1-15. Next base: position 84,949 of record NZ_JBYTEM010000013.1, read on the forward strand.
TTGAACGTTTCGTAATAGGCATCCGGCCATACGCCCATCTTCGGGTAGTCCGGGAAAACGCTGCCGTACGGGAACGCGTAGCGGTAGTAGGCGCCGGTGGCGTCGCTGGTCGCCGACACCGCCACGCACTGGTAGTACGGCGCGGCAGTCACCGCGAACTGGGAGATCACCCAGCGGCCGGCCGCCTTGTCGTAGACCACGGTGGCATCGCCGTCGTTGTCGGTTTCGCACGGGCCACCGAAACCGGCCCACAGCGTGTTGGTCGTCACCGGGCCGTAGGTCACGGCCTTGGTCGACTTGTCGAACACCGCGAACGCGCTGTTGACGATCTGCACGTATTGCGTGGCACCGACCGCACCGTTGGTATCCGGCGGCGCGCTGTTGACGGTGAACGTACCCTGCGGGCCGCTGAAGCCCTGGCCCACGCCGTCGAAGCCGGCGCCGAGTGCGGGCGCGAAGCTGCCGGTGGGGCTGCTCTGCACCGCGCCGTCGGTCTGGTTGCCTGGGCCGTCGATGAAGGGCAGCCGGTGGGCCGGATGTGCGTGCGAGTTCTTGGCGAAATCATCCGGACGCGGCATCACGCCGCGCAGCGAATGCAGGGTGTCGTGCTGCACCGCCGGCGTGACCTCGGGCCCCGTGGTGGTGGCGGCCTGGGCGCTTCCGGTGATGGCAAGACTGATGGCGGCACACAGCGCGAGGCTGAGGCCGCCGGACGTTGACAATGACATGAATTTCTCCCTCCAGAAAACAGCATTGGCTTTCTCTGAACCGGATACGGACGCGAGTAACGGCGCCTGCGGCGACGTGCCGCGAGCCCACACCGGTGACGCCTTTCCGTATCGCGGCATGCGATGCCGCGCCCCCACGGAAAGGTGCCAGCATATGGCGCCGCGCAACTTCCGGCAGCCTTTCAATTCCGCGCAATTTCCTGCGAATACGCGGCCAGTTTCGCGTTAGCCCATGGCGGTCACGGCAACGGCGACCGCCACGCCACGACGCCGGCACTTCCATCAACTCCGGTGCCATCGAAAAGCGGGGCGACGTTCGACGTCGAGGTGCCGCCCGCCGAGGCGTGCGGCATGCCTCCAACGGAATCGTCATGCGCGATGCGTGATGCTGGGGCGCCAACACGCCGGAGCTCCCGATGGCCGCCGAGCCTTCCAGCCCCTACACGTTTGGATTGGAGGAGGAGTTCGTCCCTGCGACACCTCGACACCATCGTCACCCACGGCACCAGCGCACAGCAGCAACTGGTTCTCTATCACGGCCGGCGCAACGCAGGATCAGGCAACATCGAGGCACTGCGCGCCGTGATCGACTGGCTGGCTGAAACCAGCATTCCCGTTTCGGATTGAGCAAAGAAGAAGCGGCGAGCCTGCGACGCATCCGGTGCGCCCGAGCAGGAATGACCGTCCGCCGCGCCTCAATGGAACTGGTCGTTCGCCGGTACCCACGAGCTGGATGACGCGGCGGGGACGGCGGGCTTCACCGGCAACACGATGCCTACGCAGCCCGGCGGCGGTGGACCGCCGGCGACGCGCGCGGCGGCGCATTCGGCGCTGTTGTCGAACTTGACCATCGGCACGGGGGCGGCACGGCTGGCCGCCGGCGCGGGTGCGGCCACCGGGTTGGCGGGCGCCAAGTGCAGGCGCTCGTAAGCCTTGGCGCCGACCGGCTTGGCGGGCGGGTCGGGATTGGCGCAGCCGAGCAGCGCGATCGGCAGCAGCGGCTTGATCGAGCACTCCACCCGCACGCCGCGCGGCAGGTGGAAGGTATGGTTGACCGTGGTCTTCTCCACCGCGCGGCGCAACGCGGTGTCGATCGAGCTTTCGCCTTCGGGGGTCCAGTCCTGCTCGAAGCGGGTGGGCTGGTAGCCGATGTTCGGCGTGCCGTGGCGCATGATCTCGGTGTCCCCGCGCGGCTTGAGCTGCACGTAGCCGCCCAGTGCACCCTGCCGCGCACCTTCTTTCGCGCCGGGCTGGTGGCCGCCAAGCTGGCCCTTGCCGGGCTGCTCTCCGCGACGCCCGTGATCGTTGCCCTGCCGCGCCGCCGGCGATGCGGGGCTGCCGGCGTTGGCGCTTTCCGGCGCAGCAAGCACGCCTTCGGGCGTGCCGGGCGTACCCAGGTCGCTGCCTTGCGGCGTGGCGTCGGGAGCGCGGCTGACATCGCGCACGCCGGCAGCCTCGGCCGGGCTTGGCGTCGCTTGTTCGGCCGCAGCAGGCGACGACTCCGCAGGCGGACTGCTCGCCGATGGCGCCGGCGCGGCGGCGGCAGCGACAGCCGGCGGTGTGCTCAATTGCGGCCGCTCAATGGACGTCTGGACGTCCATCTTCTTCGCGGCTTCGGTAACCTCGACCTTCGCTTTCGGCACCGACGGCTCGACCCGCGCTGGTACCGCCGGCGCCAGCGGCACCGCCTCGAGTTCCGCCTCGGCCACCTCGATCGACGGTGCCTGCAGCTGCGGCTTCTCGGCTGGCACGCTCGGCGCCGGCATGCTCGGTGACGCCCGCAGATTGACGCTCGGCAAAGGCTGCGCCGGCAACGGCACGGGCTGCAGCTCGGGCACCGGCGGCGCGGCGGGAAGCTGTGCACGCACCGGCGCCACGCTGGCCGGCGCAGCGGATTTCGGCAACTCGGTGTTCAACGCGATGCTGGAGATGGTGATCGGCGGCGCGGCCTGCGGCGGCAGCTCGGGCAGCGCCAGCGACGGTGGCGGCGGCATTGGGCGGTTGCCCTCCAGCTGCGGCCGGCGCACCGCTTCGGGCTGGAACTTCGGCGACACCGGCGGCTGCACGGCAGGCGTCGGCAGCGTCACCGCCGGCGGCTCGCCGGCCAGCGGTACGGGCTGCAGTTCGGGCGCCGGCTGCGGCAGGCTCACCGGCGCGGGCGGCGCGGCGGGCGGCTGCGCTTTCGGCGCGTGCGTCTTCGCGGCTTTCGCGATCGCCGGCGGTGCAACGGCCGTGGCCGGCGGCGACGCCACCGCGGCCTCGGTGTTCGCGCTGCGTTCGCTGACCGACGCGGGCCGGTGGCTGCGGCCCTGGTGCCGCGGACCGCGCTCCTTCGGCGGAGTGCCGCGCACCGGCGGCGGTGGCGGCGGCTCGGGCGGCTCGATCAGGCGCACCTGCAGCAGCTGCTGCCGCGGCTCCGCGGGTGGCACCACCTCGAACGCCGGGCCGAGCACGAAGCCGAACAGGAACACCAGGTGCACCAGCAACGCGCCGACCATGGCGAGGATGCGCAGGCCGCGTTCGCGCGGACGCGGACGAGTGTGCTGGTGGTAGACCCTGGCCCGCGTGGCCGCCGCCAGCGGCGAGTTCAGCATCACCCGCGCCGGATTGGCGGGGCGGCTGGCGGCTGGCGGGTCCGGCGGTGGGGGCATGCGGCGAGTGTAGCGGGCACTGGCGCGCCTTCGCATGACGCTCAGTGGCCGCGCGCGGCACCCGCGGCACGCTCGCGCAGCTCGGCATCGACTGCGCGATTCGCGGTATCGACCGGACAGCCCCACGCCAGCGGCTTGCCGGCGCGGTACATCGCAATGCATGCCTCTTCGCTGGGTTTCGTCGGCGCATGCGCGTCGCCGGCCAGCGGCTTCGCGGGCGCCATGCTGAGACGTTCGTCGCCGCTTTTCGCCGAAGGCGGTGGCGGCGGATCGCCACCGCAGCCACCGGCCAGCATGGCCAGCGAAACGCCACAATGGATGCGCACGCCGCCGGGCAGGTTGACGGTCTTCCTCACCGTGGTGTTGTCCACCAGTTTCTGCAGCGCGCTGTCGAACGCATTGCCGCCGCTGCTCCAGTCCTTCTCGAAGCGCGTGGCCTGATAGGTGACCGCGCTGCGATGCTGCATGACCCGCGGATCGCCCTGCGGCAGGCGCTGCACGTAGTCGGGCGCGGGCGCGCTGGCCGCGGCCGCCGGCAGTAGCGGTTGGCCCTGTTCGTCGTAAAGACGCGGTGCAGCGGCCGGTGCCGGCGCCTGCAGGGTCATCGTGCCCTTCGCCGGCGGCTCGTACGAACGCGGCGGCAGGCGGGGCCGCGACGGCGCGACTGGCGCTGGCGGGGGTGGCGCCGTCGCGGTGGGCGACGCCCGCATGATGAACCGCACCTGCAGCACCTCCGCCTGCGCGGGCGCCGCGGCAGGGATCGTGGGCGGGCGCATCTGCTGCCAGACCACCAGCACGAACAGCACGTGCAGCAGGCCGGCTACCAGCAGCGCCAGCCAGTGCGCGCGGCGGTCGCGCCACGACTCGCGCCAGCGCCCCGGCCGCAACAACACCCGCCCCGCGTCATCCCGCAGGCCCGGGCCGCGGCCCGGCTGGGCCGGTGGCGCATTCGACGGCGAAGGGTGGTGCCGGGCAAGCGGCTGCGGGCGAACGATGACGGTGCCTCTTGGGGTAATGGCTGCACACAGCATGGCCGATGACGCTTGAACCTGCGCCGATCGGTCGTCGGCGGCAGGCTGGCGGGCCTTGCGCTGGGACCGCCGCCGCGCCGCGCCGGTTCCCCGCATTGCAGCTTGACCGAACCGGCGGATGGCTCAAGGCTAGCCGGACGGCGCCACGCGCCGTCTCTCCGCCATGACCGCCCCTGCCCGGCGCACGGCTCGCCTGCCCAGGTGCAGGACGACCATGACGGCCCGCCATCGTCAGCCGCCAACGCGCGGCCTCGTGCGGTGCCGTTCGTGCCACGAGGCCACGCCCTGCATGGGAGGGTCGCATCGTGACGTATTCCACGGAAAGCATCCGCAACATCGCGCTCACCGGGCACGCCGGCGTGGGCAAGACCACGCTGTTCGAAGCGCTGCTGCACGCCGGCGGCGCGATCCAGGCGTTGGGCTCGGTCGAGCGCGGCAACACGGTGTCGGACAGCGACAGCCAGGAAAAGGCGCGCGCCCACTCCATCGACAGCTGCATCGCGCAGATCGAGCACGGCGACTGCCGCCTCAACCTGATCGACACCGCCGGCTACGCCGACTTCCGCGGCGGCACGCTGTCGGCGCTGGCCGCGGTGGAAACGGCGGCGGTGGTGGTCAACGCGGTCAACGGCATCGAGCACGGCACCCGCCGCATGATGATGCACGCCAGGGCGCGTGGTCTGGCGCACATGCTGGTGATCAACAAGATCGACTACGACGGCGCCAAGCTGGGCGCGCTGGTGGATGCGCTGCGCGAGGAGTTCGGCAACGAATGCCTGCCGGTGAACCTGCCCGCCGGCCGCGGCAGCCGCGTGCTGGACTGCTTCTTCCATGCCGACGGCGCCACCGATTTCTCCTCGCTGGCCGAGGCGCACCAGCGCATCCTGGACCAGGTGGTCGAGGTCGACGAGACCGTGATGGACCGCTACCTCGACGCCGGCGAAGGCGCGCTGACCCCGCAGCAGTTGCACGACGCCTTCGAACAATGCCTGCGCGAAGGCCACCTGGTGCCGATCTGCTTCGTCAGCGCGCGCACCGGCGCGGGCGTGCCCGAACTGCTGGACGTGGCCGCGCGGCTGCTGCCGAACCCGGCCGAGGGCAACCCGCCGCCGTTCGTGCGCGGCGACGGCACGCCGCTGCAGGTCAGCGCCGACCCGGCGGCCCACGTAATCGCCGACGTGTTCAAGATCGTCAACGACCCGTTCGTGGGCAAGCTCGGCGTGTTCCGCGTGTGGCAGGGCACGGTGCGCCGCGACAGCCAGCTGCTGGTCGACGACGGCCGCAAGCCGTTCAAGGTCGGCCACCTGCTGCGTCCGCAGGGCAAGGGCCACGTGGAGATCGAGGCGGCGATCCCCGGCGACATCGCCGCGGTGGCTAAGGTGGAGGAGATCCATTTCGACGCAGTACTGCACGACTCGCACGACGAGGACCTGATTGCGCTGGCGCCGCCGAGTTTCCCCTCGCCGATGTTCGGCCTGGCGCTGGTGCCCAGGCACAAGGGCCAGGAGCAGAAACTCTCCAACGCGCTGGCCCGGCTGGCCGAGGAAGACCCGTGCTTCCGCGTCGAGCACCACAAGGAACTCAACGAGACGGTGGTGCGCGGGCTGTCCGAACTGCATCTGAAGGTGGTACTGGAGCGCATGCGCGAACGCTACGGCGTCGAGGTGGAGGCGCAGCCGCCGCGCATCGCCTACCGCGAAACCATCGCCGCCGACGCCGAAGGCCACCACCGGCACAAGAAGCAGACCGGCGGCGCCGGCCAGTTCGGCGAGGTGTTCCTGCGCGTCGAGCCGTTGGAGCGCGGCGCCGGCTTCGAGTTCGTCGACGCGGTGAAGGGCGGCGTGATCCCCGGCCAGTTCCTGCCGGCGATCGAGAAGGGCGTGCGCCAGGCGATGGAGCACGGTGCGGTCGCCGGCTATCCGCTGCAGGACCTGCGCGTAACCGTGTACGACGGCAAGTACCACCCGGTCGACTCCAAGGAAGTCGCCTTCGTCAGCGCCGGCAAGAAGGCCTTCCTCGATGCGGTCGGCAAGGCGCAGCCGATCGTGCTGGAACCGATCGTCAACGTCGAGGTGGCGATTCCCGAGAGCAGCGTGGGCGACGTCACCGGCGGCCTCGCCGGCAAGCGCGCGCGCATCCTGGGCACCGACACCCAGCGCGGCGGCGAACTGGTGATCAAGGCACAAGCACCGCTGGCCGAACTCACCGACTACCCCACCGAACTGAAATCCATGACCGGCGGCCGCGGCCGCTACAGCCTCGACCTCAGCCACTACGAAGCGGTGCCGCCGCCGGTGCAGAAGCAGCTCAGTGCAGCGTGGAAGCCGCACGCGGAGGAGGAGTGATGGATACCTGCGACGTTCGGAGATTGAAACCGGGGATTCGAACCGGCATCGAAACCTGTCTCTTGCAAGCCCCTCTCCCCTCAGGAGAGGGGTTGGGGTGAGGGTCCGGGCGAAGCGAGCAGCAGCAATCCACATTGCAGCCGCACGCTTCGCCCGAACCCTCATCCGGCGCTGCGCGCCACCTTCTCCCGGAGGGAGAAGGGCCGTGTCGGCCGAGCCGCGGCGCGTATCCGCACAGCCAATCCCAGCCTATAGCCGGCTGCTGCGCTTCACCGAGAGATAGCGTTCGATCAGTGCGCCGGACAATTCGCTGCAACTGACGTCAAGCACGTTGACGCCTTCGCGGCGCAGCGCTTCGTGCACGCGTTCGCGTTCGGCCAGGTAGTGCATCGCGGCGGCGCTGCGGATGCCGGTTTCCAGTTCGTCGCCGGGGTCGGCGGCGGCGCGGTCGAGGGCCAGTTCGCGCAGGCTGACCAGCATCACCAGATGGCGCCTGGACAGCATGCTCACCGCGGCGCGCAGTTCGGCGTCGTCCTCGTCGCGCACGTTGGTGACCAGCACCACCAGCGCGCGGCGCCGTTGGTGCGCCTGCAGCGCGCTGGCGGCGGCGAGGTAGTCGGTGGCCAGCGGCATCGCCTGCAGGTCGTAGCCGGCGCCGAGCAGCATGTCCATGCCGCCGCTGCCCTGCTGCGGCGGCAGCCAGCGCTGCTGTTGGCCGGTGCAGGCCAGCAGGCCCACCGCGTCGCCCTGGCGCAGTGCGATGCTGGCCAGCGCCAGCGAGGCGTTGAGCACGTGGTCGAAGTGCGCCAGCTGGTCGTCCTGCGCCAGCATGCGGCGGCCGCAGTCGAGCATCAGCACCACCTGCTGGTTGCGCTCATCGCGGTACTCGCGCGAGATCAGCCGGCTGCTGCGCGCGGTGGCCTTCCAGTCGATCTTGCGCAGGCTGTCGCCGACGCGGTAGTCGCGCAGCTCCTGGAACTCGGTGCCTTCGCCGCGGCGCCGCTGCAGCCGCGCGCCGACGCTGCGCGAGGCCAGCTCAACGCTCAGTCCGGCCAGCTCGGCCAGCGCGGCGAAGTTCGGATAGACCCGCACCGTCGATGCCGCACCGAGCACGCGGCGCGCGGTCCAGCAATGCCACGGCGAACGCAGTTGCACGTGGCAGCCGTCAAAGCTGAACTGGCCGCGCGCATCGGGGGTGACCGCGTAGTCGAGCAGCACCTCGCTGCCCGGCGGCAACACCACCGTGCGCGGCATGCCGCTTGCCGCCCAGCCGCCCGGATGCAGGTCGTGCAGGCGCAGCTTCTGCGCGCGCCGTGCCGTGCCACGCAGGCGCAGGCTCACACGTGCCTCCGGCCCCAGCGGCAGCACCGGCGCCAGCTCGCGCTGCACGGTGGGCGACGGCGTCCGGCGCAGGCGCCAGCCGTCGATGAGCGTCAGCAGCGTGACCGCGCTGCCGCCGGCCAGCCATGCCGCCAGCGGTAGCCAGCCGAGGCTGACCAGCACGCCGAGTACGGTCCAGCCAAGCAGCAGCCACAGCAGCGCGGGAGCTGGCCGCATCAACAGCCCCCGAGCATGCGTGTAGGAGCGCACCCTGTGCGCGATGCTCTGATGCTCCATCGGAGCGAAGAGCAT